>JBPRGE010000194.1:0-2572 GCA_051418035.1 Candidatus Longimicrobiales bacterium M2_2A_002 | reverse complement strand
GGGCATCGACGTCATTCTGGTCGACATCGCCGCACTGCTGACCGTCACGTGGATCGTGTGGTATTTCTGGCTCAGTGAGAGCACGGCTTCCGTCGCCGCGGTGGCGGGTGGTGTCCAGGAGGCCGCGATCCGGGTGAAGGGCGGCTACGACCCGGACCGGATCGAGGTCCGGGCCGGCCAGCCCGTCCGCCTGACGTTCCTCCGCCAGGAGACCTCCGCGTGCAGCGAACGGGTGGAGTTCCCCGACTTCGGGGTCTCCCGGGAGCTGCCCGAGGGCGAGGAGGTGACCATCGAGCTGACCCCGGAGGCCGGCGAGTACGACTTCACCTGCCAGATGGGGATGCTGCGAGGGACGCTGGTGGCCCGGGGGAACGGACAACTTTCCTGACGGACGGGCCAGGTGTGAACGTCCCGACGCACAACCTGACATGAACCGATTGAGCGGCAGGCCATGGAAGCGTTGATCATCACTCTCCGGGAAGGGGTCGAGGCGGCTCTGCTGGTGGGGCTGATCCTCGCCTATCTTGACCGGGCCGGACAGAGCGCCCTCAGGCGGTATGTATTCGCCGGCCTGGGACTGGCCCTGGCAGCGAGCGTGGCGGGCGCCATCGGGGCCAGCGCGGTGGGCCTCAACCCGGAAGACGAGGTGCTGGAGGGGACTCTCCTGGGTATCGCCGCGCTTCTCGTGGGAAGCCTGGTGGTCTGGATGTGGCGAGCCTCGCGGGGCATGAAGGATGAGGTGGAAGACCGGTTGGACACACTGCTATCGGGGAGTTCCACTACGGTCCGGCGCTGGGGCCTTTTCGGATTGACCTTTTTCATGGTCTTCCGGGAAGGCGTTGAAGTCGTCCTCTTCCTCGCCGCCCTCTCGCTGACAGCCTCGGGCAGCGTCCTCAACATCATCGGGGCCGTGTCCGGCCTTGGCCTGGCCGGACTCTTCGGCTTCGTGTTCGCCAGGGGAGCCGTACAGATCGATCTGCGGCGCTTCTTCGCGGTGACCGGCGTCGTCCTGCTGATCCTCGTGCTTCGTCTCGTCGCCGGCAGCGTCCACGAGTTCTCCGAAGTGGGGCTTCTCCCTTCGACACCGACGGAGATGAGGGTCATCGGGTTCATCGTCCAGGACAGCACTTCCATCGCGATCCTGATCCTGTTGGTGCTCGTACCCGCCCTGGCCATGCTTCCAACCCTGCGGCGGCGTCCGGGGGCGGAGGAAGGCCGGCCCGGGGAGAGCCCCGTGGAACGGCGGCGCCGGGTCGCTGCCGCACGGAGGAGCCGGCGTTGGCAGCTGGGCGTGGTCGCGGTCACCCTGGCGATCGTGGTGCCACTCGGGGCGGCCACGGTCGCCCAAGCGGCAGCCGCCTACAGGCCGGCGGCGGAGCCTCTGGTAGCGGAAGGCGGCGCGGTCCGCATCCCGGTGGCGGAGCTGCAGGTCGGGCGGCTGTACAAGTACGCCTACGCGGGTCCGCGCGCGGAGGTGAGGCTGCTGGTCATGCGGCGGAGCCAGCGCGACGTCGCGGTGGCCCTGGACGCGTGCAACATCTGCCCACCCCTCGGCTACCACCAGGAAGGCGACGATCTGATCTGTGACAACTGCGCCGCACCGATCAACCCCGCCACCATCGGGCTCCCGGGGGGCTGCAACCCCAAACCGATCGACGCCGGGGTCGAGGACGGAGCCGTCGTCATAGGCGAGGACGCGCTCCGGTCGAGCCAGGCCGCGTTCACGGGTTGAGCACATGCTGAGCCGCATGCTTCGCGAGATCCTGCATCGCCAACCACGGCGCGCCGTGGCGGCGGTGCTGGCCATCGCGGTGGGGGCGACGCTGCTGACCGCGCTGCTCGGCGTTTCCGTGGACCTCACCGAACGGATGGCCCGCGAGCTTCGCGCCTACGGCGCCAACATCATGGTGGTGCCGAATGCCACCGGGCTCCAGCTCCGGGTCGGCGGTGTCACCCTTACCCCCGCATCGGCGCAGGGGGCCATCGACGAAACCGACCTCGTGCTCCTGAAGACGATCTTCTGGCGTCACAATATCGTGGGGTTCGCGCCGTATCTCTCGACCGTCGCGGAGGCGGGGGGGCAGCAGGTCACGGTGACGGGAACCTGGTTCGACAAGCCCCTGACGCTCCCGCGGGGCATGAAGGTCCGGACGGGGTTCGATGTCGAAGAAGGAACCACCGAGAGCAACGTGTTCCGAACCGGCGTGCGAACCATCGCGCCCTGGTGGAACGTGGAAGGAGCGTGGGCGAGAGACGACGAACCGGCGACGGCCATGGTGGGAGCGCGGCTGGCGACCCGGTTGGGCGTCCGTCCCGGAACGGAGCTCACCGTCCGTCGGGGCGACCGGACGCGCGACCTGCGCATCGCCGGGATCATCACCACCGGCGGGGACGAAGAGGGCCAGATCTTCGTTCCGCTGCCCACGGCGCAGTCGCTTCTCGGACTCGATAGGGGGGCCGACCGCGTCATGGTGAGCGCCCTGGTGGAGCCGGACAGCAAGCTGCGGCCCGATCTCCGGGGGCTGGACCCGTCAGAAATGACGCCCGAGCAGTACGAGACCTGGTACTGCTC
>JBPRGE010000193.1:0-2514 GCA_051418035.1 Candidatus Longimicrobiales bacterium M2_2A_002 | reverse complement strand
GGGAGCTGGAGGGCGAGCTGCTGCTGCGGGCCGGCCGGGCCGAGGACGCCATCACGGCGTTCCGGACCGCCCTGTCGCGCACGCCCCGCCGGACCCGGACGCTGGAAGGACTGGTCGCCGCGACGGACGCGGTCGGCAGCGCCGCGCTCGCGAGCTGGGCCCGACAGGAGCTGTCGGACATCCGGCACGGGGGACGCTGAGGCAGCGTCGCATGGGCTGAGGATCCGGCGCGAGCCGGCTCGGGGGCCCGTCGTGCCATCGCGCTACGGGGCGAAGTGCTTGCCGGAGGCGACGCTGCCCGGCCATACTGGTAGAGTGGAGCCCCGCCCGCGGCCGATCGCTGCCCGGGACGTGCCATGGCCGCCGACCCACCCGATCTCTTCGAGGAGCTGAAGCGTCGCAAGGTTTTCCGGGCCACTGCCGCCTATCTGGTGGTGGCCGCCGGAGTCGGGGCCGTGGCGAGCGACTTCTTCCCCGCCCTGGGGCTGCCGGCCTGGACCGTCACGCTCGTCGTGGCGCTGTTGGTCCTCGGGCTGCCGGTGACCATCGCCCTCTCCTGGGCCTTCGATGTGCGGCCCTCGGACTCGACGGTCGAACCCCCGGCCGGTGGGTCCGGGGAGCCGTCGTCTGTCGGCCAGCGCTGGACGGCCGGCCGGATCGCCACGGTCGCGGCGGTCGCGATCCTGGCGCTGGCCGGGGCCGCCATGCTGCTCACCGGCAACGGGGCGAGCGACGTCGTGGAGAACCGTGTGGCCGTGCTGCCGTTCGAGAACGGAACCGGCGACACCTCGCTGGACGACCTCGGCGTCGTCGCGTCCGACTGGATCACCGACGGGCTCGCCTCGGTCCCCCCTGTCCAGGTCATTCCGACGAGCGCGGTCGAACCGGCGCTGGCCTCGGACCGCGGAGCGGACCCGATCCAGCGGGTCGCCGAAGCCACGCAGGCCGGGCTCGTCGTCACGGGGTCGTACGTGCTCGCGGGCGACACCCTGGAGGTGCGGGCCCAGCTGGTGGAGCTTCCGGGCCTGGAGGTGGTGGCTTCCGTGGAGCCGGGGCGGGCACACCGGTCCCGGCCGACGGCCGCGCTGGGCACGGTACGGGAGCAGCTCAATGGAGCGGTCGCCAGCCGGCTGGACGTCTACGGCGAGATGGGGGCCGCGGGCGACCCGCCCGGCTACGACGCCTACCGGTACTACCTCGCGGCCAAGGACCAGTTCGGCCAGGGCCGGTTCAGCGAAGCGATCGTACTCTTCGACCGCGCGACCGCCCTCGAACCGGACTTCCTGTTGCCCCGGATCTGGGTGGCCGGCACGATGTGGCAGCTGTCCGATTATCCGCGCATGGACAGTGTGCTGCGGCTGCTGGAGCCCTACCGGGGCCAGGCGTCGTCCCTGGAGCGGCTGATGATGGAAGGGGCGGAAGCGTGGCTCCGCGGTGACCTGGCCGCCGCGTACCGCGCCGGCCAGGAGCTGTTCCGGCGGTACCCGGGCAGCTTCACCCGCTTTATAGCGGCCCTGACGGCGTATCGCTACAACCACGTCCACGAAGCCGTGGATCTTCTTGAGGCGGAGGTGGGTGGCGGGCCCTCGCCGGACCGATGGATCTGGACGCATCTGAACCTGGCAGGCGCGCTGCACACGATCGGCGAGTACTCGAAGGAGTTGGAGATCGCCCGGGAAGGACGTGCGCTGTACGGAGACAGCCCCAGGAGGATCCTCACCGAGGCCCGGGCCCTCGCCGCTCTGGACCGCCCCGCCGAAGCCGGGGCGGTGCTGGGGGAGCTCGCCACCCTGTCGCCGCCCGGGTCCGCACGCTGGCGGCAGATCCAGGGAGGCCTGGAGCTCCGACGGCACGGCTACGCCAAGGCTGGCGAGCAGGAGATCCGCGAAGCGCTGCACTGGTTCCTGTCGCAGCAGGACCCTCAGGACAGTCTCCTGCTCCGATTCGCCATCGCCAGGGCCCGGCTCTATCTCGGCGAGCCGGGGGATGCGGCCCGGCTCTTCCGTACAATCGCCGGGGACTACCCGGAGAGGCTGAGCGCCCTCGGCTACCTGGGCCTCTCCCTCGCCGCGGCCGGCCGTGCCGCCGAAGCCCGGGAGGTCGTCGCGCGCCTCGAGGCGTGGACCGAGCCGTACCTGAACGGCCGGGATCTCTACTGGCGCGGGGCCATCGCGGCGCGGCTGGGGGAAGAGGACCGTGCGGTGGCCCTCCTGCAGGAAGCCGCCGCCCGCGGGTACGCCCTCTCCTGGCTCCACGAAGACGAGAACCTCCGGCCGCTCTGGGACCACCCGTCGTTCCGGCAGCTCATCGAGCCCAGAGGGTGAGAGAGGGTGACCGGTGACCTTGCCCTGAGCCTCACCCCCGAGAGCTGGCCTACCACCCCAGCCGGGACATCCGCTCCTCGATGATCGCGGTGTATCGCGTCATGGCCGCGGGACGTCGCCTCAGCGGAGCCGGCAGGATGGCGGCGAGGCTCGCGGCCTGGTGCCGCGTGAGGCGGTCGGCGGACACGCC
>JBPRGE010000192.1:0-1836 GCA_051418035.1 Candidatus Longimicrobiales bacterium M2_2A_002 | reverse complement strand
GCGCCCGTAGCTCAGTTGGATAGAGCGCATGCCTCCGGAGCATGAGGTCACAGGTTCGAATCCTGTCGGGCGTACTTGCTTCTATCTCCAACCCGCACCGTCATTTACGGTGCGGGTTTTTCTTTGCCATCTGCGGCGCAGGGGGCCTCCGGTAACATACCGGAGTAACTACCTGTGATACTGATTAGGTCGGGCCTCGACGGTCGGGTACGGTGGACAAATCACCCGAACGACGAGGGAGCGATGGCAAAGAAGAACCCGCTGTACAAGAAGAACGGTCGCTACTACGCCGATTTCCGAGGCTACTCGGACGTGGGTGGCGGCCAGGAAGCGATGATCCCCGACGATGAGCGCTACGCCACGAAGGACTACCGTGTGGCGAAGAAGCTCGCGAAGAGGCGTCAGGCCGAGCTGCGCCGCCTCCGGAAGGCCGGGCTGGAGGGCGAGAACGGGGATCTCCGGAAGCTCGGTCCGTTCGTGGACTATCACCTCAAGAAGGAAGCCAAGAAGAAGGGCGCGACGCTGACGAACCTGGCTCAGGTGGCGCAGCGACTCTCGGCTGCGATCGAATTCTTCGGAGCTGATACGCTGCTCCGGTCCATCGACACCTTCTGGCTCCAGCAGTACGTCGAGGACCTGCGCGAGCGGGAGAAATGGAAGGGGACCGACAGGGAGACCGAAGCCACGATCGATCCGGCGACGCAGCGGAAGTACCTGAACGATCTGTCGAAGGTTTTCCGGAGGGCACGGTCCATCAAGGTCCTGCCCGGCTACCACCGGCCGTTCGACGACCTCATGGACCTCCCGGAGATCGAGGATGAAGAGGCCGAGTGGATGGATGGGCCGACCGCGACCCTGCTGCTGGAAGCCGCGCGACTCTACCAGCCGAAGCGTCCGGACATCGCGCTGCCCTGCGCGTATACAATCATCGCGACGCTGCTTCTCACCGGCCTGCGCCCGTCGGAGGGGCTCGGGCTCCTGATCGAAGACATCGACTTCGAGCGCAAGCGCATCCGAGTGCGCAGGAATCGCTTCCGGCGGCTCAAGACCAAGAAATCGCGACGGGTCATCCCTCTGTGGCCGCAGCTGGAGGCAATCCTCCGGGCATATCTGGCAGCGCGAGGCAATCCCACGAAAGGTGTCCTGTTCCCATCGCCGAGGAAGCCCGGAAAACCGGTCCGGACGATCAAGCGCCTCGTGGAGGAGCTGGAGCTGCGGATCGAGTACGACGGCGACCTGACCCCGAAGGTGTTCCGGCACTCGTACTGCGCCGCCCGGCTGCAGACGCTCGACAATGGGGCCCCGATCTCGACCTTCAAGGTGTCCCGGGAACTCGGCCACAAGGACACCTCCATGGTGGAGGACATCTACGGGCACGTGGGACCGGGGATCGCTGGCGCTCCCCGGAAGGATTACGTGGAGTTCCTCCTCGGGAACTTCGAAGATGCCCTCGGCGACAGGGTGGAGAAGATGCAGGCACGGACGGAGATTCGGAACGAGCCCAAGAGCGTGAACCTCAAGAATCGGGTCCCCGTCGAGACGGAGCTCGCGGTCCTCGAGTTCGCCGGCAGGGAGCCGCGCAGAGGCCCGAAGAAGGCGGCCAAGGCGCTGAATGACGAGGGAGTCGAGGTGTCGGCCTCCGGTGTGCGTTGGATCCTGAAGCGCTATGAGCTCCACCGGGCGGAGTTCCGTCTGGAGGCCATCGAGAGCGGTCGCCTGGCCGAGGTGGTCGAGGAAGTGACGCAGCTGCGGGCGGGCTGAGTAGGAGAGGGGGACGGGGACGCCTCGTCCCCCTCACCATTACCCCCTCCAATACGGTTGCCATACCTCCCAGGA
>JBPRGE010000191.1:0-12971 GCA_051418035.1 Candidatus Longimicrobiales bacterium M2_2A_002 | reverse complement strand
CGTATCAGGAGCCAGTCGATGTACCGGTCGCCCTCCATGGCCCGGTAGGTGGTCATGGGGATGAACGCCCGGTCCTCGTCGCGTGCGTTGTACGACGAGTTCTGCGTCTTGTCGGCCATGATCCCGACCACGGTGAACGGCGTGCGGCCCACGAAGACCTCCTGCCCCACCGCGGGCTCATCGTCGAACAGGAGCCGCTTCACCTCGTCGCCGAGGACGATCACCCGGCGCCGGTCGGCCACGTCCGCCTGGTTCAGGAACCGGCCGCCGTCCTGCGCGAAGACGTTGCGGAGCGTGCCGTACTCTTCGCGCACGCCGGTCAGGAAGACCTCGGTCCGGGTCTCGCCGCGGCTGACGTACCGGCCCCATGTCCCGTACTCGGGGGTGACCAGGTCGACGCCCGGCACCTCGCGGGCGATGAGCTCGGCGTCCTCCTCGACCAGCCGGATCCGGCGCCGCTCGGGGAACCCCTGGAACGGGATCGTGGTCCGGTTGCCCCGGGCCAGGATGACGCCATCGCCCATCCCCCGGGCGTTGATGGTCATCTGCCGCTCGAACCCGACGCCGAAGGCGAGGAGCGTGACCACGGCGGTGGTGCCCCAGGTGATGCCGAGGACGGTCAGCGCCGTGCGCAGGGGCTGGCGCCGCATGTCGTCGAGCATCTGGCCGAGGATCGTTCCGATACGCATGACGGGGCCCGATCAGCCGTCGGCCACGGTCTTGAGCGGCTTCTCGAGGACGATGTCGCCCTCCTCGAGCCCCTCGAGGACCTCCACCTGGATGGCGTCGGAGAGCCCGGTCCGGATATAGCGCCGCTCGCGGCCCTCGTTCGGCTGCGGCAGCTCGACCGACGCCGAGTCGCCCTCGAAGGTGACCACCCGCTCCGGGATGATCAGCACGCTGTCGCGCTCTTCCATGATGATGTCGGCGTTGGCGCTGAACCCGGCCCGGAGCTGGAGGGCGTCCGGGTCGTGGATCTCGATCTCCACGGGGAACACCGTGGCGCTCTCCTCGGTCCGGGCCTTGAGGGAGATCCGGGACAGCGTCCCGTCCACGGTCATGCCCGGGAGCGCGCCGACGCTGATGGTCACGGGCATCCCCTCCTCGAGCCGGCCCACGTCGATCTCGTCGACGGTACCCCGGAAGAGGAGCCGGCCCATGTCGGCCATGGTCATGAGGACGGTCCCCTCCTGGTAGGTGGAGAGGGGGACCACCGGGTCGCCGACCTCCACCATCCGCTCGAGGATCGCGCCGCTGATCGGCGACCGGACGACGCTCTCCACGTTCCCTGCGTCGCTGGTCACCCGGCCCGTCTCCAGTAGCTGGAGCCGCTCCTTCGCGGTGGTCAGCTGCAGCATGGCCTCCTGGTACGCGCGCTCGGCGTTATCCAGCTGCTGCTGGGGCGTCAGGTCACGCGCGTGCAGCTGCCGGGCCCGGTCGCGCTCCTTCCGGAGGTTGTCGACCTCGATCCCACGGAGCTCCACCGCGCGGCGGGCCTCCACCAGCTCGAGGGGCGTCGGATCGGGGCGGATCTCGAGGAGCGGGTCGCCGATCTCGACGTAATCGCCCTCCTCGGCGAACGCGCGCTGCACCACGCCGCTGACCTTCGACTTCACGGTCACCTCGACCCGGGGCTCGATGGTGCCCACGGCCAGCGCCTTCGCGACGATGCTCCCCCGCTCCACCACCACCGTCCGGCGCTCGTCCGACTCGCCGCTGGCGCGCTGCGTCATGAACGTGGCGCCCGCCAGCACGACGACGGCGCCCGTCAGCCCCAGCCCGATCTTCCTGCTCCGTTTCATATCCGTAGCCCCGACATGGTTGCTTCCAGCTGTGGGAGGCCGTACGGCACACGGCGGGGCCGGGTTTCAGCGAAGCGGGGGCGTCGGGGCTACTCCTCGTCCTCCCGGAGGCCCCGGACCCGGACGATGAGGACGGGAACATCGGCCTCCCGGGTCACCGTCTCGTTCACGCCGCCGAACGTCTCCTCGGCCTCCCCGGGGCTGGTCTCGCCGAGGATGATCAGGTCGACGTCCGCGGCGGCGTCGAGGATCCGGTCGGCGACGCTCCCCTCCACGTCGTCCGACGGCTCCAGCGTGGTGCGCTCGGGCTCGACGCCGGCCCGCTGGAACCGGAGCCGGAGCGCGTCGGCGAGGATGCCGCTCTCGTCGTCCGCGGGCGGGTGCATCACCGTGACCTCCGCGCCGGTGGCGCCGGCGATCCGGGCGGCGTACCCGGCGGCCTCGTCGGCCTGGCGGGCGTCCTTCAGCGCCACGAGGATGCTCCCGATGACCTTCACCGGCCGCAGCGACAGGATGGCGTCGGTGTCCCGCTCGTGGGCGACCCGGTCGATGGTCTGGACCAGGTCGCCGGTGAAGACCAGGTCGGTCTCCACGTCCATGCCCAGCTCCCGCAGGTCGGCGGCGAGCGCCTCGAGGTCGGCCTCGGCATCGTCGCCGAGCTCAGCGCGGACCTGCTCGGCGTCGGACTGCTCGGGGACCTGGGCCCAGCCGAGGAGCACGACGGGCTCGGGCGAGAGCGCCCGGATCAGCTCGTCGGGCGTGCCCGGCGGGTCGGGCACCTCGACCTGGAGGAGGAGCGGGGCGTGGGCCAGCTCCGGCGCCGGTGCCAGCTCCTCGACACCGAGCAGCCGCACGTCCCGGGCGTACGCCAGGTACCACAGGCCGGCGGCCGTCAGGACGACGGCGCTGTAGACCAGCGCCCGGGGGCTCATGAAGGCGAGCAGCGCGAGGCAGAGGATCGCGCCCAGCGCCGGAAGCCAGGGGGCGCCGGGCGTCCGGAACGCGGGCCGGTACCAGAGGGAGGCTCGCCGTCGCATGGCCACCGCCGCCAGGCACATGAGGCCGTACATGAAGAGGTGGAGGATGGACGCCACCTCGGCCAGGACCTCGATGCGGCCGAGGAGCACGAGTCCGGCGATGGGCACACCGGCCAGGAGCATGGCCACGTGGGGCGTCCGGAAACGACGGCTCACCTGGCTCGCCCCATCGGGGAGGACGCCATCGCGGCTGAGCGCGAAGACCGCCCGTGACGAGCTGAGGATCGAGGCGTTGGCGCTGGAGAGGGTGGCCAGCAGCCCGGCGGCGCCGATGACCAGGGCGCCCACCGCGCCGAGCAGCGTCTTCCCGACCTCGGTGAGCGCCGTCCCGCCCGCCTCCGCCATCGCCTCGGTCCCCAGCACGCTGGTGGAGACCAGGATCGTGACGACGTAGAGCCCGCCGACCAGCAGCACGCTGCCGACCATGGCCCGGGGCAGCGTGCGACCCGGGTCCTTCACCTCGCCGGCCACGTTCGCAATCTGGGCGAACCCGAGGTAGGACGTGAAGACGAGCGCGGCGGTGGTGAAGATGGGGAGGGCGCCGCCTGGCGCGAGGGGGCCCAGCCCCGACGGGGCACCGACCACGCCGGTGGCGTTGATCACGCCCCAGCCGAGGAACCCGGCCAGGATCGTGACGAGGATCGCGACGATCCAGTACTGGAGGCGCCCGCTGGTCCGGGTCCCGACGATCCCGACGGCGGTGAGGGCGACGGCCATGGCGAACGCTGCGGCCTGGGGCGGGACAGCGGAGGGCCGTCCCAGCTGGCCGACGACGTCCACCAGGTAGTGGCCGAAGCCGGCGAGGTAGAACGCGGCGGCGAAGACGAGGCCGAGCCACTGGCCGAGGCCGACCAGCGCCCCGGCCGGGGCGCCCAGCGCCCGGGAGACGAAGTAGTAGCCGCCGCCGCTCCGGGGCATGGCGGTGGCCAGCTCGGAGGTGGGCAGCGCCACCAGGAGCGCGATCCCGGCGCCCAGCACGAACGAGAGGGCGGCGGCCGGTCCGGCCTCGGCGACGGCCAGGCCGGGGAAGACGAAGATCCCGGCCCCCACCATGGTGCCGAGCCCGATCGTGACCGCTTCCTTCAGCCCCAGCGTCCGCTCGAGCGTGCCGCGCTTGTCCGACGAGGGCCCGGCGGGCGACCGGACGGAAGCCGTCACTCCCGCTCGTAGATCCCCGTAAGGCGGGCCTGGTCGAGGACCATCCCTTCCATGGCGTCCTCGAGGGCGCTCCGCTCGGCGCCCGGATCCAGATCGAGCGTGCCGCTCAGCGCGTACACCGTGAACCGGTAGTGGTGCGTGCCGTGCCCCGGCGGCGGCATCGGGCCGCCGTACCCGATCTCGTCGAAATCGTTGAGCCCCTGCCGGGCCCCGCCCAGCGCCGGGACGGTCACCTCGTCCGGCACGTCCTCGGGGACGGCGCTCCGGTCGCCCGGCACGTTCCAGAGGAGCCAGTGGACCCACGTCTTGTTGGGCGCGTCGGGGTCATCGACGATCAGCGCCAGGCTCCCGGTGCCGTCCGGGACATCGTCGATGGCGAGCGGTGGCGAATGCTCGGCGCCTTCACGGCTGTACTGCCGCGGGATCGGTTCGCCGTCCTGGAATGCGCTGGATGTGATCTGCATGGGGGTGTCCTCCGTGTGCTGCTGTGACCGATTCAGTGCGGGTCGCGACGGAGCCACGTGCCGCCATCGCTCACCCGTCGTGCCCCGCCCGCCGGATCGCCTCGCCCCGGATCGGACCGCCCAGGAGCGCGCTGATGTAGCAGAGGTCGAACACGCCCGCGCTCAGAGGGATGACGCCCGCGACGGCCAGGACGGTGCCGCCGGTACCGCCCATGGCGATGCCGCCGGCGATCATCCCGACGCCCACGATCCCGCGCAGAAGGCGCCCGGCCGGGCTCGAGATGAAGGTCGAGAAGGTGTTCGTGAACGACGGCATAATCGACTCCTTTCGTGCTTCGTGGGTCGCGGGCCGGGCGCCCTTGAACCGTTGCAGGAGGTATGCCGTCCGGGGCTCGCGGCCCGACCGCTACCGCAGGGCGACGCGCACCCCGACGGCCGTCCGCCCGCCCACGACCCCGACCCACGGCTCGGCGACGCCCGTCAACTCGTGCCCGCGCCGGACCACGGCCCGGGCGACCACGGTGCCGAGAGCGGCGCCCGCCAGGACATCGGTGAGGAAGTGGACATCGTGGTAGATCCGGGCCGCGCCTACACTGGCGGCCGTAGCGTAGGCCACGGCGTCGACCACGGTGGAGCGGGAGTGCCCGGCGACGACCGTGGCCAGGACGAAGGCCTGGGCGGTGTGGTACGACGGGAAGGAGTACTGGCCGGAGAAGGCGTCGAACTCGTACGCGCCGACCTCCCGGTCCGGTCGGGCGCGGCCCACGGCGGCCTTGAGCGTCGAGGTGATGATCCCGCCAGCCACGACGGTGGCGGCCGCCGCCTCCACGGCGCCCCTCCGCCACGCGGGCCGGTCGAGGACCAGTCCGCCGACCCACGCCCCCGCCATCAGCCCGACGCCGGCGTAGGCTCCCAGCGGCTCCAGCGCGCCGAAATAGGCATCGCCGAACGCGCCCTGGCTGGACTCGGCCATCGCCTCGACGCTCTCATCGACCGTGCTCACGCCGGCCAGCACCAGTGCGCTGGCGGGGATGGCGAGCCAGTCCCGCGCCGTCCACCGGAGCGGCGCCGCCACGGCGTGGCCGACCAGCCGGGCGCCCAGCTCGATGTCGGCGAGCACCGGGGCCGTATCCCCGTGCGGCTGTGCGACCGGGGCGGGTACGGCGAGCGCGAGCAGGAGGGCGAGGGCAGGCATTACGGCGAACCTCCGGTCGCCCGGCCGCTCGCGCAACCGGGCGGCGGTCGGTCTCCGATCGGCGCCGGCGCGCGAGACCGGGCTTCCGAGCCCGGTCCGGGCCGTGCGCCCGCCGTGTCCCGGCTCGCTATCGCAGCGAGTCGGAGGCCGCACCCAGGAACCGGGTCACGGCCTCCATCCGGGCCTCGGAGGGCGGCATCACGCCCGACCTCCGGATGTGCTCCTGCATCTCGGCGACCTTCCCGATCCACCGCTTCGGCCCGTACGTCGCAGGGTCCGGCAGCTCGTGGCACGAGCCGCACCGCATGGCGAAGTCGTGGAAGCCCGGCAGCCCCTCCACCGCTTCCAGCTCACCCGGGTCCGCTGCCGGCACGCGCTTCGGCAGCACGCTCACACCCACCGACGCGTTGGCCCGCGCCCAGCTCCGGATCCGGCTGGCCTCCACCGCCGCGTCCCGCTCCGCCTCGCGGGCGGCCTCCCGGCGGCTCGCGCCGACGAGCCCCGCCGCGAGGGCGACGGCCACGAGTGCCAGGACCGCTCCGGCTCGGCGCGTCATCGTCGCAGGCCCGGCTCAGGTGTCGTAGAGCCGGTCGACGGCCGTCCGGATGTCGTCCAGCGACGCCCCGTCCTGATGCATCCGGTGGGCCATGGCGGCCTCCGAGAGGCAGATGTCGCAGCGGGCCGCGTGGTCATCGTGGAAGCAGTCGAGGAGCGAGTAGTGCCCGGAGTGCTCGGCGCAGTCGCAGTAGCAGTAGACGCCGTCGATGACGTGGGGCGTGGCGGCCACCGCCTCGTAGATCTGCGCCACTCGCGGGTACGCGGCGTAGCGCGCGGCGGGCGCCACGTGCTCGTGCCCTACGTCCGCCCGGGGCTCCGGGTGGTGACTGGAGCCGAAGCTGAGGGTCGGGACGACGAGCAGCGCAATGAGGACCGCCAACCCGCCGGACCAGACCCAGCCCGAGCTCTTCCAGTCGTTCTTCCTCCGCCGTGCCCTGGCACGCTCCTGTCCCCTGCCCATCGCGCAGCCTCCAGCCGTGTGAGTCGCCGTGGACGCCCGGTGCGTCCGACGGGTGGAGGATACCGGGCGTCGCATGAGGGGGTGGTGAAGAGAGCATGAAGCCTCGTTCATGTTCATTGGCACGGTTCCCGGATGCTGTATGTTTCGGATGCGACGGTCACGACAGCGGGGAGGCGCGGTGCGGATCCTGGTGGTGGAGGACGACAGGAAGGTGGCCAGCTTCCTGGAGCAGGGGCTCCGGGAGGAGGGCTATGCCGTGGATGTCGCCCACGACGGCACCGAGGGCAGCCTGAAGGCCAACGTGTACGACTACGACCTGGCGATCCTCGACGTCATGCTGCCGGAGAAAAGCGGCTTCGAGATCGTCCGGGACCTGCGCAGGGAGCAGAAGACGGTACCGGTGCTGATGCTGACGGCCCGGGACACGAAGGAGGACATCGTGCGCGGGCTGGACGTCGGTGCGGACGACTATCTGACGAAGCCGTTCAGCTTCGACGAGCTGCTGGCCCGGGTCCGTGCGCTGCTGCGGCGGGGCGGCGCGTCCCGCGAGGAGCGGCTGATCTACGACGACGTGGAGCTCGACCGGCTGAAGCACACCGCCTCACGCGCGGGCGCGGACCTGGACCTGACGCCGAAGGAGTACCAGCTCCTGGAGTACTTCATGCTCAGACCCGAGGAGGTGGTCCGGCGCACGGAGCTGCTGGAGAAGGTCTGGGACCTCCAGTTCGACCCCATGAGCAACGTGGTGGACGTGCACGTGGGGAACCTGCGGAAGAAGCTGCGGGCGGCGGGCGACCCGCTGATCCACACGGTCCGCGGCGTCGGCTACATCTTCGAGCAGGGCTACGAGGCCGGCGACTGATGCGCTCGCTCCGGCTCAGCGTCGCGCTGCGGCTCGCGGCGGTCATGACGCTCGCGCTGGCCGTCCTGTCGGTGGCGGTGGTGCTCTCCATGCGCGAGTTCCTGGACCGGGAGCTGAACGCGAACCTGCTGAACGTGGCATCGATCCAGGCGGCCGCGCTGACCGACGATCCCAGCGGCGTCATGCGGTTCCACGAGTGGGAGCTGACGCCCGAGGAGGCCACGCAGATCCGGGAGCTCAACCGGTTCGCCCAGGTCTGGAGCGCCGACGGGGAGAGCCTGCTGCGGAGCCAGTTCCTGACCCGCGACCTGCCGCTGGACACCACCGCGCTCCAGCGGGCCTCCGCCGGGAACCTGGTGATCGAGGAGCAGGAGCACCTGGGGATGCCGATCCGATCGCTCTTCTACCCCCTCGAGCGCCTCGGCCCGCTCCACGCGCACCACGTGCTCCAGGTGGCGGCGCCGCTCCAGGGTCGGAACGAGATCGTGGGACGGCTGGCCCGCGTCCTGGCCGTCATGACCGTGCTGCTGGGGCTCGCCACGTTCGGCGGCGGCTGGTGGCTGGCCCGGCGCATGGTGAAGCCGGTGAACGAGATCATCGACCAGGCCGAGTCGGTGGAGGCCCAGACGCTCGACCGGCGCATCGACGCCCACGCCGATCTCCGGGAGTACCAGCGGCTGGTGGGCGTGCTCAACACCATGCTCGGCCGGCTGGACCGGGCGTTCGAGGCGCAGCGCCGGTTCACCGCCGACGCGAGCCACGAGCTGCGAGGGCCGCTCACCGCGCTGCGCGGCGAGGTCGAGCTGGCGCTCCGGCGAGACCGGGAGGAGGAGGAGTACCGACGGGTCCTGGCCAGCAACCTCCAGGAGATCGAGCGGCTGTCGCAGCTGGCCGAGGACCTCCTCACGCTGGCCCGCTCGGACGCCGGCGTGATGCAGCCGCGGCTCCTGCGCACCGACGTGCTCGAGCGGGCCGAGAACGTCTTCCGACGCCTCCAGCGGAAGGCCGCCGACAAGGACGTCACCCTCGCGCTCGAGCCCCGGGGCGACACCGAGGCGCTCGTCGATCCAGGACTCACCGACCAGCTGATCTGGAACCTGGTCGACAACGCCGTGAAGTTCACCCCGACGGGCGGCGAGGTCACCGTGGAGGTGGACGGCCGGGACGACGCCGTGGAGGTCCGGGTCGCCGATACCGGACCGGGGCTCCCACCCTCCGAGCTCGGCCGGATCTTCGACCGGTTCTACCGGGCCGACGAGTCCCGGACCCACCACGACGAGATGTCCGGCACCGGGCTCGGCCTCTCCATCGTACGGGCCATCGTCGAGGTGCACGGCGGGACCGTCGTCGCGCTGAATCGGCCCGATGGCGGGGCCGAGTTCATCGCCCGGCTCCCCCGGACCCCCTGACCCGGATCCGCCGCCGACCCCGCGCCGCGGGTCAGAGCCGTCGGCCGCACCCCCGTAGCTCCCGGCCATCGAGACGGAGGGTCACCGTCAGGGGATGCAGCATGCCGTTCATGGCGTCGCGGCACTCCCGCTCCTCCAGGACGACCGCCAGCTCGTGCTCCGCCGTGACCACACGGTAGACCCGCTCGCCCCCCGGACCCTCCTCCGGCTCCGGCGCGGGGAGCCGCAGCGTGTCCTGCCCGTAATCGACCACTGCCAGCAGCCCGGCGCCGCGGGTGATCTCCACGTACCACCCCGGCTCCTGGCCGACCGCACGGACATCGACCCCGGCCCGCCGGGCCCGCTCCCACACGCTGGTCGGATCCACCACCGCCGCGCCCCCGGGCGGCCCCGCGGTATCGCCGACCGTGTCCGACGGGCCGCCCGCCCCGCTTTCCTCCGTGTCCGGCGCGCAGCCGCCCACCGCCACGAACGCGACGACCGCCAGCGTGACCACTCCCTCGATCGAAAGGTCCCACGCTCGACTCCACATGCCCAACAGGTACGTCCGCTCGGCCCCGTGCCGCAAGGGCCGGCCGCCCCACCGCGTGGGAGATTCCACTCCTGAAGGTCAGGAATTCCACCCCCCGCCACGGGGCCATTGCACCACGCGAAGTTAAGCCGCTGCCCGACTGTGGCGCTTCCCATCAGGGCGTACTATCGTTGACGTCCGGGCCAAGCCACGCCATTGAGGACCCCACGGCGCGGCCTCTCCGGGACACATCTCAATCGCATCACAGGCAGCAGTACGACGACGACGCCGGGCGGGGCGGAAGCTCAGCCTCCCGGGGCGACGTCCATTCTCGCACCCTTGCCGAGAGAGGTGGAAGCATGAAGACGCTCCAGCGTACGCTGACCGCCGCCATCTTCGCGGTGCTGTGCATGACGACAGCCGCGGCGGCCCAGGTCACGTTCTCGGGCGACGCGCGGTTCCGTCCGCGCCTCGACCTCGACGACCGCACCGAAGATCCTTCACGGGAGTACAAGAGCACGCAGACCTACTATATGTACCGTCTGCGCCTGAACATGACGGCGACCATCGGGGACGGGTTCTACGTGAAGTCCCGGATCGCCCACAACGGCATCGCGTTCTACCAGAAGGGCGGACGGGGCAAGCTGCCGGACATCTTCGGCAACGATGAGAACACGGTGTCCGACGAGTCGGCGGTCCGACCGGAGCTCGACCTGTCGTACATGTACATCGGCCGGGCGACGGACGACTACGGCTACGACATGGGGATCATCCCGGTCCCCGGCTTCAGCAACCCGCTCTTCGACCTGCACTACTACCCGAACCTGATGATCGACGTCCCGTACTTCATCTGGAACACGGACGGCGCGTTCGGCGGGAAGGGCTACGTGGACGTGGGGCCGGGCCGGCTGAGCGGGTACGTCCTGCTGGACCGTGAGGTGGAGGAGTCGCGGGAGGACCCGGACGGCGAAACGCTGGCCGACCGCAACGACCAGTACACGTTCGTGGCGGCGTACAGCATCCCCGCGGGCGGGCTCACGATCGAGCCCACGATCATGAAGACCTTCGGTGCGTCGTACAGCACGTTCGTCGGTGGCGTGGAGACGGTTGTGGACTACAACGCGCCGCTCACGGTGGGCGCCAATGTCACGTTCCCCGAGTTCGAGGGGCTGACCCCGTCGGCCACGTTCGGCTACACGACCAACAGCGAGGCGGGAACGACCGACTCGCCGGTCGCCGAGTACACCGGGTGGCTGGGCCGCTTCAAGCTGGCGGGTCCGCTCGGGCCCGGAACGCTGCTCGCCTGGGTCGACCTGGCGAGCCGGACGGACGAGCTGGCCGGTGGCGACATCTCCAACGACTTCATGTACAGCTGGCTGGCGTACGCCATCCCGATCTACAGCGGTGATCACGGCAGCTTCCGGATCACGCCGGAGTGGCGCTTCATCAACTACGACCAGGAAGACCTGAACATGCGGACGCGCCACAAGCTCGAGATCAACTTCGACGCCTCCTTCAGGTAATACTCACCGAAACACGGAGAACCCATAGAATGCGAAAGCGCACGAGCAGCCTCGGCTTCGGCCTCGCCCTCTTCGCCCTGCTGGCCTTCACGGCCTGCGGGGAGTCGGGCGGCGAGGCTGGCGGAGCCGAGGGCGAGGCGGAGACGACCCGCGCCCGGTACACCTTCGCCGGTGGGCCGTCGGGCGGGACGTTCCAGTACTACGCCAGCGGCATCTCGACGCTGGCCGGCCGGTCGGACCTGGTCCAGGCGCGGGTCCTGGCCCGCGCGACGGGCGGGTCGGTGGAGAACCTCCGGCTGGTGAACTCGGGGCAGGCGGACTTCGGCGTCGTGTACGCCGGAAACGTCTGGCAGGGCCGGCACGGCCTGCTGGAGGCGGACAGCACCGAGTACACCGACGTGATGGCCGTGGCCTACCTGTACGGCGCGCCGGCCCAGCTGGTGGTCCGTGAGGGCTCGGGGATCGAGTCGCCCATGGACCTGGTGGGCAAGCGGGTGGCCGTGGGCAACGCCGGCAGCGGCGCGGCGTACAACGCGGAGCTCTACTTCAAGCAGCTCGGCATCTGGGACGAGCTGGAGACCGAGTTCCTCGGCTACCGGAACGCGGCCCAGGCTTTCCAGAACAACCAGCTGGATGCATTCTGGGTGTTCGCCGGGTTCCCCAGCGCGGCGGTGCTCGAGGCGGCGCTTCAGGAGGACATCAAGCTGCTGGACACGTACGCGGCCGGTGAGGAGGCCGGGCTGTTCGAGGATTACCCGTACTTCAACCAGGTCGTGATCCCGGCCGGGACGTACGAGGGCCAGGACGAGGATGTGCAGACGTTCCAGGACGCGGCGCTGTGGGTCGCGAACGCGGACGTACCCGCGCAGACCGTCAACAACCTCCTCACCGAGGTCTTCAGCGAGGAAGGCCTGAGCTACATGGTCAGCACCCACAAGTCGGCGGAGGAGATGAGCATCCCCGGCGGGACGCAGGGGATCGTGACGCCCTTCCACCCGGGTGCGGAGCGGTTCTGGGAGGAGCACAACGTGGAGATGCAGCCGGAGCGCATGCCGGCAGGCGCCTGACGCACGTGTGAAGTAGTCGAGCACCCGAAGCCCCGGAGCACGTGACATGTCCGAGTTCGAGAAGCTGCACAGGGTCGAGCGCTGGCTGTTCGACGGCCTCGCGCTCTTCCTCCTGCTGTTCTACTCGTACTCGGCCGTGGTCCGGCCGGTATCGACGGAGCTGCACCGGGGCGTGTACGTACTCCTGACCTACCTGCTGATCCTGCTGGTCTACCGATCGGGCAAGGGTTGGAAGCGGGTGCTCGACTACCTTCTCATGGCGGTGAGCATCGTCACCGTCGGCTACTGGATCCTCAACTTCGAGGCGCTGAACTACCGGGCGGGCGCCGAGACACGGATCGACCAGTACATCGCAGTCGCGGGAACGCTCCTCGGCGTCGAGATCGCCCGGCGCGTCATCGGCTGGGTGTTCGTGCTGCTGGGGGGCATCCTGCTCCTCTACGGCGTGTACGGCTACGCCGCGCCCGAGCTGATCGCACACCCCGGCACGTCGGTCCTGAACCTGAGCACGATCATCTTCTTCAAGGCGGATGGCGTGTTCGGGATCATGGCGGACGTGCTGGCGACGTACGTCCTCCTGTTCGTCCTCTTCGGCTCGTTCCTGGCGGCGTCCGGTGCGGAGCGCTTCTTCATCGACTGGCCGCTGGCGGCCGTGGGCCACCGGACCGGCGGGCCCGGCAAGGTCAGCGTGATCGCCAGCGGGCTGTTCGGCTCGATCTCGGGGAGCGCCATCGCGAACACGGTCTCCACCGGGACGTTCACGATCCCGCTGATGAAGAAGGCAGGGTTCAAGCCGCACGTGGCCGGCGCCATAGAGCCCGCGGCATCGGTGGGCGGGATGTTCATGCCGCCGGTCATGGGCGCCGGCGGGTTCATCATGGCGGAGCTCACGGGGATCCCGTACGCCCACATCATGCTGGTCGCC
>JBPRGE010000190.1:0-10111 GCA_051418035.1 Candidatus Longimicrobiales bacterium M2_2A_002 | reverse complement strand
CCTGCAGCCGATCGATGAGCTCGCTGGCCGTCCCCTCGGACCCGCCGGTCAGCTCGTCCAGCGACTCGACGCCGACCATCGCGGTGGCCTCGGCCTCGCCGGTCCCGGTCTCCTCCATCAGGCTCTCGATGAACTTCCGCTGCTTCGCGCTCGCGGGCTTCCGCTCGTCGTAGAGCCGCTTCAGGTCGTCGATGGCGGCGCTGGCCTGCTCGCTGGTGCGCACGGCGTCGAGGGTGGTCACGCCCGTGTGCTCCTCGAGCTCGTCGTCGTCGAGCTCCAGGTCGGTGACCAGCTGCTCGAGGTAGGCCATCTGCTTCTCCGTGGGTGCGGGCTTCACGCCGGCCTCCCGGAGCTCGCTCGCCAGCGCACGGGCCTCCTGCTCCGACAGCTCGCCCAGCGCGTCGGGCGACGGCGTGTCCATGTCCTCCGGCGCGTTGGCCAGGAGCCGATCGAGCATGTGGAGCGTGCCCGGGAGGATGGCGCCGGCCTTCCGCCGCTCCTGGGCGACGGCGTGGAGCTCCCGGATCTGGTCGCGCCACTCCACCCAGCTCTCGGGCGCTTTCGCCTCACCCCGCTCGATCAGGTCGAGGCGCTCCTCCATGAGCGCCGTGAACTCGGGGCTGAACAGCTCGGCGCCGGGGTGGTCCTCGTCGCCCTCGTCGGCGTACAGGGGCGCGACCTCCGTCCAGATGTTGCGGCCCCGCTCGGTGGGAGCCAGCGCGCCGTCCTCGGTCTCCAGGTAGTCGCGCTCCTCCAGCTTCTCCACGGTCCGGCTGTACGTGGACGGCCGGCCGATCCCGGCGTCCTTCATGGCCCGGATCAGCGTGTGCGGCCGGTAGCGCGGCGGCGGCTTCGTCTCGTCCTCGATGAGCCGCGGGTTCTCCCGGTCCTCGTCGGGGTCCGCGGGGTCGAGGGTCCAGACGGCGCCGGCCTCCAGCGGGATGTCCGGCGGCGACGTGGCGATGTCGCCCATGAACTCGGCGTAGGCCGCCTCCCACCCGGCGAACGTACGCCAGGAGACGCTCCCGGTCAGCGGCCGGTCGAGGTCGTCGCACGCGGCCTCGATGCTGATGATCCGCCGCTCCGCGGGCGCCATCTGGCTGGCCAGCGTCTGGGCCCGGACCAGGCGGTAGAGCCGGCGGGCATCGGCGTCGTCGATGTCGGGCTCGGCGACCTCCAGGCGCGTGGGCCGGATCGCCTCGTGGGCGTCCTGGACGGGGCCCTTGGCCACGTTCGCCCGCGACCCTTTCCCGAGGTACTCCTCGCCGTAGGTCTCCTTCACCTCCGACCGGGCCCTCTCCACCGCCGACTTCGCCAGCCGCGTGGAGTCGGTCCGGATGTAGGTGATGTGGCCGGCCTCGTAGAGCATGGAGGCCAGCGCGGAGGTCTTGCGCGGGCTCCACCCGAAGCGCGAGCCCGTCGCCTGGAGCAGCGCGTCGGTGGAGAACGGTGCGTAGGGACGACGCTGCCGGGTCCGCGACTCCGTCTCCGTCACCGCGACCCGCCCGGCGGCGTCCAGCGCGGCCACGGCGGCCTCGGCGGCGTCCTGGTCGAACGTGCGCTGCGGGTAGACCCTGCCGCCCTCGTCGCGCCACGCGTCGTCGTCCTCGCGGTCGTGGAACCGGACCTCGAGGTCGACGCCCTCGGCCAGCGCGTGGACCTCGAAGTACGGGATCGGGACGTGGGCCTCCCGCTCCAGCTCCCGCTCCACCACGAACCCGAGCGTCGGCGTCTGGACCCGGCCCATGGAGTTGCCCCGGCCGCTCAGCACGCTGTTCGCCATCTTCGACGCGCGGTAGCCGACGAGCCGGTCGAGGAACTTCCGGACCAGCGCGCTCTCCACCATGTCGCGGTCCACCGGGCGCGGGTCCTCGAGCGCCCGGTCCACCGCCTCCTCGGTCACCTCGTCGAACGTGACCCGGTGCGTCGGGCCCTTCTCCTCCAGCACGCGCTCCAGCGACCAGGCGATGAACTCGCCCTCACGGTCCGGGTCGGTGGCGATCCAGAACGTGGGCTCGGCGCCCGCCTCGTCCACGATCTTCTGCACCGCGTCCTCTCCCCGGTCCGTCCACACCCACGGCGGGCTCGGCAGCTCGCCCGGGCGGTTCGCCCAGTACGCCTTCGAGGCGTCCTTGCCGTGCTTGCTCCGCTGGTCCGGCAGCGTCTGGACGTGCCCGCCCGTGGCCAGGACCTTCCAGTCCCGGCCCAGGTACGACTGCAGCGTCCTCGCCTTCGCGGCGGACTCGACGATCAGGATATTGCTCGGAATCGTTCGACCTGTTCTGTGCTGTGATCTCTGTACGGCTCGCCACCGAGCCGCGTCCGTTCGGTGCAGAAAGTATTCCGCATGACGGGATTCGTTCCGCCGACGGCTCGGTCCGCCGGACCCGGCCCGCACGGCCGTCCGGAGCCGCCGCTCGCCGCGGTCAGTCGCCGGCGCGGCATGATCCGCGAGCTCGGCGGTGCGTACGTGTGTGGACCCCGATTATCGAGCGCCGGAAGGTACAAGGCCCGGCGCCGGCTGTCACGGGGCGACCCCGCGCGGTTCGGGATGCCGGCGGAGCGGAGCGATGCCGGCTCGGCCGGGTCCGCGGCGGGGGTCAACGCGGGGACGCGGGACGGTGCGGGAGCACGGAGGGTGTGCCGCGGAGGGTGTGCCGCGGAGGACGCGAAAACTATCTCATCCGCGTCCTGCTCCCACCTCCGCGGCTTCCACGGGAGCTTCCGCGCCTCCGCGTTCAGGCCTGCCGGAACCCCGGCTCCCGCCGGTCCGGCGGTCGCCGCGGATGCGGCGCGGTCCGTACCAGACCCAGAAGCCGGTGACGGAGAGGGCGAGGAGCCCGAGGCCGAGGGCGTTCATGGCCACGAGCTTGAACCCGTCGCTGATGAGGGAGCCGTCATGGAGCGTCTCGATCCAGTCGGCGTGCCGGCGGGCGACGGACAGGACCTCGGCGGTGGCGCCATCGAGCTGGACCTCCCACGCGCCGGGGAAGAGGACCTTCACGATGCCGTCCCCGGGGCGGACATCGAGGCGGTCGGGCGTGAGCGCCGCGGGGTCGCCATCGCCGATCTCGGCGGCCAGCGCCGCGCGGGCGGTGGCGGCGAGGCGGGGCAGGGGGCGCCAGTCGCCGAGGTCCGCGGCCTGGCCGGAGCGGGTCGGCGGCTGGAGCACGTCCACGTTCTTCTTCCACGCGAGCGCCATCCCCGTGATGGCGCTCACCACCACGAGCACCAGCAGCGGGATCGCCAGCGCCGAGTGCATCCGGCGGAACGCCCGGAGCGCCCGCACCCGGAGTGGCGCCCGGCTTCGCCGTCTTTCCCCTTCGTCCTGCCCCATCCGCTGCCCCCGGTCCTGGACCTCGTCTCTCCGGGACCGCGCCCAGCCCCGCGCGACCCGTCTCCCCGCGGGTCGGTAACCCGCGCGCCGGGCCGGTGTTCCAATCTCGACGGAGACGTCGCTCTTGTGCGCTCGACGCCGCGCCGGCATAGTGGAGCGCCGCCGACCGCCCCTGATGTCCGGTCCGGCGGAGAATCGTCGCATTCCCAGGCAGTGCCAGTACCCGCGAGGCCGGGGCATCGGCCTCATACACTCTCCACTGGAGGTTGCTGCATGCGACACACCCTGCTCACGGGCGTCATCGCCCTCGCCGCGCTCGCGGCCGCCGCACCGCCCGCCGCCGCACAGGCCCGGGCCATCCCGACCGCCGAGCTGGACGCCATCGAGGCCGCCACCGAGCGGTACCGCGATCTAGAGGTCGCCATCGCCGACGGGTACGTGCTCCCGATGAAGATGTGCGTCCGGTCCGTCGACGAAGGTCAGCCCGCCCAGCTCGGCGCCATGGGCCTGCACTTCGTACGGCCCGACCGCCTCGGCATTACGGCGGAAGCCCCGCGCGTGGACGGGAACGGCACCCACACGAGCTTCATGAGCCCGTCGGTCCTGATCTACCAGCCGATGGCCGATGGCTCGATGAAGCTCGTGGCCATCGAGAACCTGGTCTGGGCGAAGGCGTGGCACGAGGCCGGGAACACCGCACCGCCGTCGTTCCACGGCTACGACTACTACTACATGCACGACAACCCGGAGACGGAGGTCGACGAGGCCCACGGCTTCGAGCCCCACTACGAGCTCCACTTCTGGCTGTACGAGGAGAACCCGGCCGGCATGTTCGCGCCGTGGAACCCCCGGGTGAGCTGCGACGCGTACGGGGCGACGGCGACGAGCTGAGCCTGGCGGGTGGATCGGGGCCGGCTCCGGCAGGCCTGCCGGCGAGGTTCGACGCGGAAACGCGGGAGAACAGCGCGGAGCCGCGGGAGGTTCGCTGCTGAAGACGTAGATTCCCGGCGCGGAGCTTCTGAAAAATACCTCGCAGAGTGCTGCTCTCGCCTCGAGGGTTCCGGCACGCCTCAGAGGTTTCCGCGATTCCGCGGACGTATTCCGCAACCCCGCGTTTCCCTCTCGCGCCGGTCGGGCTGATGCTGTCGCGAACGGGGAGAGCCGCCCCGCAGCCGGCCCGTCGCAGACCCGGCATCGCGGACGACGCACGAACGCCCCCGGCAGGATCGCTCCCGCCGGGGGCGTCGTCGTGCGCGGTGTCGCCGGCGATCAGCCGCCGGAGATCTCGTCGATCAGGAAGTCGATACCCGTCACGTCATCGGCCTCACCGACCGTCACGGCCTGCTCGGCCGGGTCGGTCTCGAAGCCCTCCGCGACGCCCACGGTGACCGTGTAGTCGCCGGGGATCATGTAGTGGATGGTGTACGCCCCCGTCGAGTCGGTCGTGGCGGTGGCGGTCTCCGTCTGGTACGCCTCGAGGAGCCCCTCGTCCACCGGCTCGGCCGTCACGGTCAGACCGGCGACCGCGATGCTGTCATCGGCGGCCGTCACCGCGCCGCTGATGCTGCCGGCCACGTCCATCGCCGTCACCCGGAGCGTCGGCCGGAAGATCATGCCGTGGATCCCGGCCGGCGAGTGCGGGTTGCCCTGCGCGACGAAGCTCCGGCTCACATCGAAGTCGAGGACCAGCACCATCTCGCCCGGCACGATCTCGATGCCCGGCTCCATGTCGTTGTCGTGCAGGTTAAGCTTGATCCCCGTCTGCGCGCCGCTCGGCACCTTCAGCCACTTCGACGTGGTGCCGTCGTTGAACTCGTACCCCTCGGCCAGCACGACCCGGGCGGAGTCGACGATCAGCCGGAGCTGGGCGTAGGTGCCCGCCTCGATCTCGGCGTCGGCCAGCTGCGACGTGGCGGCGCCCTGCAGGTCGAGCAGGTTCACCATCCCGTCGGTGCCGTTGTCCGTCAGCTCGACGATCATCTCCTCGTCGCCCTCGGCCTCCGGCGGGACGAGATAGACGGCGCCGATATCGACGAATGCGCTGTCGATGTAGTCGGCCGGTGCGTCCGTCAGGAGCACGCGGATATTGGCGGTGTCGCCCGTCGGACCGGTGGTGGCGTCTTCGCACGCGGCGAAGCCGATGGCCACGGCGGCGACCGTCGCGGCGACCTTGAGTGTGCGTGATATCACGGTCGTTCCTCCAGATTCGTTGAGATAGCCGGGTTGCGTCTTCACTGCATACGACGAGCGAGACGGGCGGTACGTAACATCGCGGGGGGTCGGGGTGCGGGTGCCCGCTTCGTCGCTATGGGCCTTTCCCGTCCGGGGTCGCGGCGGGGGGCCTCGTTCGCGGGGGCTCCACCGGGCCGGCTCCGGAGCGTCTGCCCGGGAAAGGAAGACGCTCCTCAGCGGGCACCCGCACCCCTCCCGCGGACGGCAGCCCCGATCCACGATCCACGATCCCCGATCCCCGATCCCCGATCCACGATCCACCATCCACCATCCACGATCCACGATCCCCGATCCACGATCCCCGATCCCCGCCGTGACGCCCCCTCCGGCCGGTGCTATCATCCTCCCATGACACCAACGACCCGGATCCCGATCGCGCTCGCAGCGGCCGTGGCCCTGGCCGCCGTCCTCGGCCTGGCGCTCGCCGCGCCGCCGGCGGCCGCACAGGGCGGCCCGCTGCCGGCGGGGGCGGACACGGCGTACGTGGCGGGCGAGTACCGGGTGTTCACGGGGGCGGGGGCGCCGACGACGCTGGAGGCGGTGGTGGACGCCACGGGGCGCCATGACGTCGTCTTCATCGGCGAGGCCCATGACGACCCGACGGGGCACGCGCTGGAGACGGAGCTGCTCGGGCGGGCGGTGGAGCGGTACGCCGCCGGGGCGGTCGATCCCCGGGGGCGCGACGACGCCGGCCGCACCGTCGCCCTCAGCCTCGAGTTCTTCGAGCGCGACGTGCAGCTCGTCGTCGACGAGTACCTGGCCGGGCTGATCACGGAGTCGGCGTTCACCGACGCGAGCCGGCCGTGGTCCCGGTACGCGACCGACTACCGCCCGCTCATCGAGTACGCGAAGGAGCACGGGATCGACGTGATCGCGGCCAACGCGCCCCGTCGCTACGTGACGATGGTCACGCGGGGCGGACGCGAGGCACTGGACGCGCTGTCGCCGGAGGCGCTGGCGTACCTGCCGCCGCTGCCGTACGGCCGCCCATCGGCGGAGTACCGGGACCAGTGGATCGAGACCATCGCCCGGGTCATGGAGCAGGAGGGGACGAAGTGCGGCGTGCCCGTGGCTGACTCGCTGGCCGTCGCGCCGCCCGGCGCCCATGGCGCCATGGGGAACCAGCTCCAGGGGCAGGCGCTCTGGGACGCCGCCATGGCGTACTCCATCGCGCAGTACCTCGAGGCCCACCCCGACGCACTGGTGCTGCACATGGTCGGCGGGTTCCACGTCGCCCGCGGCACCGGCACGCCCGAGCACCTGGCCGGCTACCGGCCCGATGCCGACGCCATGATCGTCATGCTCCGGCCCGTCGACGACGTCGATACGTTCGTTCCCGCGCCCGCCGGCCAGTGGGGCGACTTCGTGATCCAGACCGACGCGAGCCGGACGCTGGAGGCCATCGAGTGCCGGGCGTTCCTGGCGGAGCGAGCGTCGCGCTAGCAGTCAGCGCTCGGCGGTACTCCGGGCCAGGAGCTCGCGCACGGCGGCCACCCGGCCCTGGAGGGGCGGGTCGGCCCCGTCCCAGAGCCGGACCACCTCGGCGGCGTGACGCGCCGCCGCCTCGAGGTCGCCCCGCTCCTCGTGGAGGAGAGCGAGTCGGAGGTGCGCGGGGACCAGCAGCACCACGTCGCCCAGGAGCTCCTCCCAGAGCCGGTAGCTCCACGGTGTCTCGACGTAGCGGGTGTACGCGGCGATGGCCGAGTCGGGTCGGCCGAGGGCGTCGTAGGCGCGGCCGAGGACCGCGTCGATCGGGGCCGTCCAGGGGGTTCGCGCGCGCGCGTTCCGGAGCGCCTTCAGACCGTCCTCGACCCGCCCCTCCCGGAGGGCGATGAACCCGTCCACCGCCCGGAGCAGGTGGGCGTCCTTCCAGCGCACCGCCTCCGGTACGCCCGCCAGGTAGTAGTCCCGCACGCGGCGGGCGTCATCGGTCCGACCATCCATGGCGAGTGCCAGCGCCAGCTGGGCGTCGTAGCGGCCGGACACGGTGTCCGGCCCCGCCGACTCGGCCTCGAAGTAGGCGACGATGGAGTCCCCGGCCGCCGGGTCACCCGTGACCACGAAGCGGTCCCAGCGCTCGAACAGGTCCGCGGCCGACTCCGGGACCGACGGAGCTGTCCGCAGGTGCTCCCGGGCCTCGTCCCAGCGGCCTCGCAGCCGATCGATGGCGGAGAGGCGCCATACGGCCTGGTCGTCCGGGGCGGTACTCACGGCGTGGGCCGAGTCGTAGCGGGCTCCGTCATTGGCCAGGACCATGATCCGGAACTGGACCACGTGGATGTCGTTCTCCGGGGGGAGCATGGAGTCCGCCTCGCTCGCGGCCCGTCCCGCCGCCTCCAGCCGGCCGCCGTCGACGAGGGCGACGATCCGGTTCCAGTGGGCCACCCAGTTGTCGTCGGCGCCGAGCTCGATGGCCTGCTCCGCGTGCGCGGCGGCGGCGTCCCAGTCCCCCTGGTTCCAGGCCACGTCGCTGGCCGAGATGCGGGGGCCGGACGCGGTCGGGTCCCGGGCGATCCACCGCTCGTCCTCCCGACGGGCGGTCGCCAGGTCACCCGTGATGGACGCCCGCAGGCTCCGGACCTTGTAGCGGTCGTAGTCGCTCAGCCGGTCCCCGTGGGCCAGCGCCTGGTCGGCGGCGTCCAGCGCCAGGGCGAGATCGCCGTCGTTGTAGTGCATGACGGTGAGCTGGTTCCACGCCCAGGCGAAGCCGGGATCGAGCTCCAGCGCCTCGTGGATGAGATCCCTCCCCTGGACACGTCGGCCGATCCGCTCCAGGCGGCTGCCTTCCACCGCCAGGCGCAGCGCCGGGAGCGAGGCCGTCGTGACCCGGGCCAGCGGCGACGAGGCCCGCACCTCACGCAGCGACTCGCCCACCCGCTCGCGCAGGCCCCGGGACAGCCCCTCGATGGCCGCCAGGATCTCCGTGGAGTCGGCGGCCGTCTCCCGGAGCGTGGTCAGCGTCCGGCCGCTGTCCGCGGTCACGACCCGCGCCGTCAGCAGGTACCCCGCGCCCGCCCGACCGACCTCGCCCTCCACCACCCCCTTCAGCCCGAGCCGCTGGGCCACCTCCCGGGCCGCGCCCGGGTCGAGGCGACCGTCCGGGTCGCGGAGCATACGCTCCAGCGTGGCCCGCACCTTCGACCGGTCGGCCGCCGACACGAACGTCGACTGGGCCAGGTCCGCCCGAAGGCCCTCCGAGACCACGGACGCCAGCGACGTGTCGCCGGAGAGGGGTGTGAAATCCGCCACGACCAGCGGCTCCCGGGCCTCCAGCTCGCCCTTCGCCACCAGCGTCCCCACCGGCCCGATCCCCAAGGCCCGCATGCCGAGGAACCCGGTGGCGGCCAGCCCCAGGAGCGCGAAGGCCAGAACCCCGGCGCTTATGGCCCGGGGCCAGGTCAGCACCGACCGCGACGCGTCGGTGGCACCGGAGTCTGTCGGGGCCGGCTCCGCCGCTGACCCGCCGGGCTTCGACTCCGCGGCCGGGGACGCCTCCGCCGCCGACTCGCCGGGCAGCCCTTCCTGGACGAACGCGGTCGCCACCACGATGGGCAGGCCGATGATGAACAGGGCGATGGCGAACGGCGGCACCCAATCGGGCAGCCCCACCCCTTCCGTCAGCGCCAGTATCACCTCATAGCCGATCCACGAGCCGACCAGGTAGATGGCCAGCACCTGCCACACGGAGCGACGATGGACCTCCCGGATGAGCTGCCGGATTCCGTTCATGACCAGGGGGGATCGAGGGTTGAGGGGTACCGGGAAGATGGCGGCCCATGGCTGGATCGTACAAGGGGAGCGCGTCGTGGAGGCAGGGTGCGCGGGTGGGTAGCGGTGGGCCGGGTGGTGTCCGGGGTCGGGGTTGGGGTTCCGGGTCAGGGCTCCTGCACACGCACGAGCGCAGGCACGCGGCACACGGCACACGGCACACGGGGGGCGGCCGCGGGGTGCCGACGGGCTTGTTGCGCCGGAAGGGAGGGGCGCCCGGGTCCGCCGAGGAGCGGACTTTCTCGCCCGCGCCGGTCGCCCGGAATCAGCCGGCAGGGCCGGGCCCCGCCGCGACCTCGGCCCCCGCCGCGAACGCCAGGGTGGGCGAGGGTGGAGCACCGCAGGCGGACCCGGGCGTCCCGACCGCCGCGTCGAATCCCTTGACACCGGTCAACCAGCGTCCCATCCTACCCGAACATGACGACTGATTCAGGTTTCATGCACACCCGTACCGCTCGACCATGGTGACCCGGTCCAGGCAGCCGCGGACGGCACGCGGCGAGGCGACACGGCAGAAGCTGCTGGACGCGGCGGAGGCGCTGTTCGGCCGGAGCGGGTACCACTCCACGGGCGTGGGCGACATCACCCGCCGGGCCGGCGTGGCCCAGGGCACGTTCTACCTCTATTTCGAGAGCAAGGAGCAGGTCTTCACGGAGCTGGTCCGGCACCTGAGCCGGAGCCTGCGTCGTGCGATCGCGGAGGACGTGGCGGGGGTGGAGGGTCGTCTGGCGATCGAGGAGGCGGGGCTGCGGAGCTTCCTGCGGTTCGCGGCGG
>JBPRGE010000189.1:0-2234 GCA_051418035.1 Candidatus Longimicrobiales bacterium M2_2A_002 | reverse complement strand
TGTCAACGGTCATTGGGATCTCCCCACTGGCGGACGTGAGATCTCCCCACTGGCGGACACGAGTTGTCCTCGCCTGCGGACATGAGATCTCCCCGCACGGTCAGGTCAGGGGCGTCACCCCCTTCCCGTCACGGGCTTGGGCGAACCGGTAGGAGTCCCCGTCGGTGACCACGACGTGGGCGTGGTGCATGAACCGGTCGACCGCGGCGGTGGCGATGGTGGCGGGCAGCAGCTGGTCGAACCCGCCAGGGTGGATGTTCGAGCTGAGGGCGACCGACCGGCGTTCGTAGGCGGCGTCGATCACGCGGAACAGCGCCTCGGCGGCCTCCGCGGGAACGGGCAGGAGCCCGATGTCGTCAACGACCACGACGTCGGCTCTGAGGACGCGGTGGATGGCTTTGGCGACGGTGTCGTCGGCGCGATGCCGCGTCACGAGCCGCGCGAGGGTCTCGATGGTGAACCATGCCACGGTGAGCCCGTCGTCGATGGCGGCGTGGCCGAGCGCCTCGAGCAGATGGCTCTTCCCGGTGCCGGACGGGCCGACCACGGCCAGGTTCTCGGCTCGACGCGCCCACTCGAGCGTGCGCAGCGCCTGTTGGGTCGCCGTCGGGATCGACGACGCGTCCGCCTGCCAGGACTGGAAGGTCTTGCCGGTGGGGAACCCGGCCCGGCGGCGGCGGTTGCGGATCGTGGCCGCGTCGCGGCCTTCGGCTTCCTCGGCGAGCAGGACCCTCACGACCTCGGCGGGGGCCCACCGCTGGGCCTTGGCGGTCGCGAGCACGTCCGGTGCGGCCTTGCGCAGGTAGGGCAGGCGCAGCCGCTTGGAGAGCGTCTCGACCTCGTGGTGAAGCTGTTCGGAGGTGGTGGTCATGGGCGGGTCTCCTGGGAGGGTTCGGGCAGACGCCACGCGTCGGAGTGCCATGGGGTCCCCTCCCGTGCGTGCGCGCGTTGATGGACGGCTTCGACCTGCCCGGCGGTACCGGGGGCGTCGATGCCGTGGACCTCGCGTACGTGGTCGCACAGTCCCCTGTAGGCGAGATAGAGCCGGTGCAGGTGGTCGGAGCCGTGGTCGGTCATCGGCCGACCTCGTGCCACTGGGCGGTGCCGGGCTGCAGCGAGTGGCCCTCGGCGATGGGCACCACCACGCCCTCCGGGTCAGCGGTGCGACGCCGGTGGCGCAGGATCGAGGGCAGGTCGCCTTCGGCGAACCGGCCCGCCTGCGCCGCGGCGGCCAGCGCGGCGTCGACCTCGGCTTGGCCGTAGACCGCGGCGAACTCGACCGCCTGGCCCATCTTGACGTTGATCCGGGCGGTCCCGGCCGCAGCGGCCCTGACCAGCCACGACGCCGCCCCCGGCCCCAACGCCAAGAACGTGGCCTCCTCCGGGGTGCGCGGCTGGGGCCGGTGATCGAGGATCCTCGAGGCCGACCGCGGCGGATAGTGCGACAGGTCCAGCCGCGGCGTGCCGGGCGTGGAGACCTCGTGGCGGGCGACCTCCCGCACCCCGTCCCGACCCTGATGGGCGATCACGACCTCGTCGCCCTCGACCCGGACATAGACCCTCTCGTCGATGAGCTGGTGGGGCACCGAGTACCGCGTGCCACCCAACGTGACCACCGAGCTGCGGGTCACCACCCGCGTCTCGCCCAGCGCCGCGACATACGGGTCGTCGGGCACCGGGTGCAGCCGCGCCTGCTCCTCGGCGAGCAGGTCCACCGGCGGGCGGCGCGTGGTCCGGTGGGGGCGGGTGTTGACCTTGTCGCAGAACACCGCCGTCTCCGCGCGCAGCTCCGAGAAGCTGGCGTAGTCGTCACCCAGGTTCGCGCTGGTCGGCACGAGGTCGGCCTTGGCGATCTTGACCGCCGCTTCCGACCCGCCCTTCGACTCCGGGTCCGCGGGGACACAGGTCACGACCTGCAGTCCGTAGTGGCGTCCCGCGGCGACGATGTCGGGATGGCGCACCGGCACCCCGGCGACATGCTCCGACGTCACGGTCTTCTCGTTATCGGTCAGCACGTAGGTCGGCGCATAGCCGCCGATGCGGCGCAGCGTCTCGTCCAGACACGACAGCGTGGTCGCCAGGGTGCGGTCCCAGGTCGGGATCACCACCCGGAACCGCGACCACGCCAGCCACGCGCAGAACAGCAGCGTCGCCCGCCCGTTCACACGCGGACCCGCGCCCCAGTCGAACTGCAGCCACCCGCCGGGCTCAGCGATCCACGGCCGATACACCCG
>JBPRGE010000188.1:0-23809 GCA_051418035.1 Candidatus Longimicrobiales bacterium M2_2A_002 | reverse complement strand
AGAGGATCCAAAGTCCTCCGTCCTGCCATTAGACGACCGGGGATGAAGCGGTGTAAGGTAATACCCGCACCGTCCACGGATCAACGCGTCCGGGTCCGGGTGACCAGGATCCGCAGCGACGGGTCGGCTTCCGCCAGCTCGTCGGCCGCTGAGCGGGCCCGTTCCGAGTCGTGGAAGACGCCGAACACGGTGGACCCGCTGCCAGCCAGTAGCGCGGGTTGTGCGCCCGCGTCCCCGAGCCGGGCCTTGATCTCGCCCAGCACGGGGTGACGCCGGAAGACGGACGCCTCGAAGTCGTTGATGGCGGCCTCCGCGACCGCGCCCCACTCCAGCCCCGACTCGACGCCCTCGAGCCCGTGACGCGCTTCCGCTCCCTGATCCGGCTTTCCGTGCCGGTCCCGTTCCTCGTCCAGCCAGCCGTAGGCCTCGGCCGTGGAGATCCCGAAGTCCGGTATGGCCACCACGACCGGCCGTGCCGGCAGCGGCGCCAGCGAGCGGAGGCGCTCGCCCCGGCCGGTCCCGTGGGCCAGCGGCGTGCCCCGGACGAAGAACGGGACGTCGCTGCCCAGCGCCTCACCCAGCGCCTCCAGCTCGGGAGCACTGACCGCCCCGGGGTACAGCCGGGCCAGCCCCCGGAGCACGGCGGCGGCGTCGCTGGACCCTCCCCCGAGCCCGGCGCCGGGGGGGATCCGCTTCACGAGCCGGACCCCGGGTGCACCGCAGAGCCCGGCCCGGTCCACGAACGCGCGAGCGGCCCGCACGGCCAGGTTCTCCTCTTCAGGGCCCAGGTCCGGCGCCTCGAGAAGCGGCCGCGCGTGCCCGACGTGCAGCGCCGGGACCGGATCGTCGCCCGGCCGGACCATCACACTGTCGGCCAGGTGGAGCGAGCAGAAGAGCGTGTCGATGGCGTGGAACCCGGACGGCTCCCGCTCGCCCACCCGGAGCCAGAGGTTGACCTTGGCGGGGGCCGCGACGGTCACTCTCACGGCGTCCCCGCCCCGGGGCCCCCGCCCTCGGTGTCCCGGGGATCCGTGGCCTTCCCGGGATCCCCGACATCCCGGGCGTCTCCGGCGCTCCCGGCATCCCCGGCCTCCACCGCCGTCTCCACGGCAGCCTCGCTCCGTTCCACGTCCCGCCACGACAGCCCGAGCCGCCACACGTAGTACAGCCCGATGGCGGTCACGGGGATGAACCCGGCCAGGTGGTAGCCGATGGCGAACGCCACGGCCGGTCCGGCGGCCACGCCCCAGATGTCCACGAGCCCGATCCGGGCGGCGGCCTCGAACACGCCGAAGAAGCCCGGCGCCGATGGCAGCGAGACGGCCAGCGCGATGATGCTCTGCAGGAAGACGGCGGAAATGAACGGCAGCCGGATTCCGAACGCCAGCATCCCGACCCAGATCGACAGGGCGGCCGTGAACCAGATCACGACCGACCAGGCGAGGGCACGGAGCACCAGCCGCGGGTCGCGTACGGCGCCGATCCCGTCGAGGAACGCGGTGAGGGCATCGACCACGGGGCGACGGACGGCCTCGGGCAGCAGCCGCGCAACCGTCCTCTCGAACCAGCGGACCGAGCGCTCGGGCCGGATGACGATGACCAGCACGATGACGAACGCCGCCCCGAAGAGGAGTGCGGCCCAGAGCGCGATCGTGCCGAAGTCCCGCTCGGGGGCCGCCGGGAAGCTGGGCCACGCCAGGGCGGCCACCAGGAAGAGGACCACGATGACGCCGTCGAACATCCGCTCGACCACCAGGGAGCCGAACGACGCCGACACGCTCACCGGCTCGAGCCGGCTCAGCGCGAACGCCCGGGCGAACTCGCCGACCCGGGCCGGGAGAAGGTTGTTGGCCATGAAGCCGATGCAGGTGGCCGCGAACCGGGGACGGAACCGGGAGTCGGCGTACGACGGCACGAGCAGCGGCCGCCAGCGGAACGCGCGCAGCGGGAACAGGACCGTGGCCAGGACGGCGGACAGCGTAAGCAGTCCGAAATCGGCACGTCGGACCCGGTCCCAGACCTCGGCCAGGTGCACGTCCCGGAACGCGAACCAGAGCAGGGCCGCGCTGATCAGGAGCCCCAGGACGGCCTTCCAGTCCAGGAAGGACCTGCGCGACGAGGAGGTCCCCGCCCGATTCACTTCCTGCCCAGGCGGATCAGGTCGAACAGCTCGTCCAGGATCGGGCCCGGCGGGTCGCCGTTCACGATCGCATCCTCCACAGGCGACCGGAGCGATTCCGCGCGGTCCAGCGCCGTGCGACCCGAATACTCCAGCTCCTCCAGAGGCACGATCGCGTCCGCACCGGCCGTGTCCGGCGCCTGCCCCTCCATCAGCGGCTCCTTGTCGTCCTGTGCGGTGCTGCCCTCCCGCACGGCGTCCACGGCCCGGGCCAGCGACGCCGTTTCCTCCTGCACCCGGGTCTCCAGCTTCTCGTCCCACGCCATCTCGCCGTGGCTCACGCGTCGGAGCACCTCTTCCAGCGGCCACGCATCCTCGGCCAGTGACCCGTACCGCGCCATCTGCGCGCTCCCCCGGAGCCGTCGCACCGCGGCGTACAGCGCCTCCGTGCTCGGGCTGGGGTCCGCGAGCTCCGCCTCGATCTCGTGGAGGCACTCCCTCGCCTCCTCCACGAAGAATGTCCGCACCCGGTTCATTCCGTCCTCCCTGCCCGGTGGAGGATCGTCTTCATCTCCCGTACTGCCGCCTCCAGCCCCGACAGGACCGACCGGCTGACCACGCTGTGGCCGATGTTGAGCTCCTCGATCTCCTCGATCGCCGCCACCGGCGCCACGTTCTCGTAGGTCAGGCCGTGCCCCGCGTGGACGTCGAGGCCCAGCGACCGGCCCAGCGCCGCCGCCCGCCGGAGCCGGTCCAGCTCCACCGGCGCCCCACGGCCCGGACGCCACGCATTGGCGTACTCGCCGGTATGGAGCTCGACCGCATCGGTCCCCAGGTCGCGGGAGCCGTGGAGCGCGTCGGTGTGGGGATCGATGAAGAGCGATGTCCGGATCCCGGCACCCCGCAGCCGCTCCAGCGCGTCGGCGATCCGCTCCCGGGCATCGCCCTCCAGCGACAGTCCTCCCTCGGTGGTGATCTCCTCCCTCCGCTCCGGCACCAGCGTAACCGCCATTGGCTTCAGCTCGGTGGCCATCGACACCATCTCCGCCGTGGCGGCCACCTCCAGGTTGACTCCGGTCCGGACCGTCTCCATCAGGAGCCGGACGTCCCGGTCCTGGATATGGCGGCGGTCCTCCCGGAGATGGACCGTGATCCCGTCCGCACCGCCCTGTTCCACCAGCACGGCCGCCCGGACGGGATCCGGCTCGTCGGTCTGACGGGCCTCCCGGATCGTGGCCACGTGATCGATGTTGATATGGAGTCGCATCAGTCCTGTAGCAGCGATTCGAGAGCGGCCACGCGCTCGGGATCGAGCCCCGCGCCGCGGGCCAGCTGGATGGTCTCCAGCCCGAGGGCCGAATATAGGCGACGCTCCCTCGGCGACAAGCGCGACAGGTGGAGCCGGACCGTATCGACATCACCGCGCGCCACGGGGCCGGTCAGCGCGGCACTCAGCCCCAGCTGCTCGAGGTTGTCCATCGTGCCCCGCATGAGCGGGAGCGCCGCGGCGATGGCCTCCTCCTCCCCGATCCCGGCCTCGGCCAGCGTGCGGCCCACCGCCGCGGCCGCGGCCAGGACGTAGTTGGAGGCGAACACGGCGGCCGCGTGGTACACCGCCCGGAGCGCCGGCGGGATGACCAGGGGGGTCCCGTCCAGCGCCGCCACGATCCCGCGGGCGGCCGTGAGCGCGCCGGGCTGCCCCGCCACGGCGTACGCGCAGCCGCGCAGCCGCTCGGCGCCGGACCACGGGTCGGCGACCGTCTGCAGCGGGTGCAGCGACCCCACCGTGTAGCCCGCCGTATGGAGCGGAGTCAGCACATCGGTGGAGAGGGCGCCCGAGAGGTGGAGCGCCACGCACGGTGCCGGGGCGTCGCCGAGCCGCGCCACCTGGTTCGCCACGTCGTGGAGCGCGTCATCGGGCACGGCCAGGATGAGGATCGACGTCGCCTGGGGCACCGGGCCGTGGCCCATCACGTAGGAGACGTCCGGCGACTCGAAGAGCGGGTGCGGCGGCGGGTCCGGCGAGCGTCCGTAGTACACGAGGCTGTCGAGCGCGCCGGCCTCCATGAGCGCTCCGCCCAGCGCCAGGCCCATGCGGCCCGGCCCGATGACGGCCAGGGTGTCGCTCACGCCGCCCCGTTGATCTCGATTCCCGCCCGCTGCTTCAGCCGTCCCAGCGTCGGCTGTGGCAGCCGGGCCCGGATGTCGATGGTGGTCCCGCGCTCCTCCTGGCTGATCACCTCGCCCTCGCGGTACACGGTGGCCAGGCTCTCGCCGTCGGCGGCCGGGATCAGGACGTGCACCTCCGGCCGCTGGCTCCGGATCTGGTCCTCGAGGAACTCGACCAGCGGCTCGAGCCCCTTTCGCTCCACGGTCGACGTGAAGAGCGCCGGCTCCGGATACAGCGACTCGATCCGGTGCCGGAGCGCGTTCTCCTCGTCGTGTGTGATCAGGTCCATCTTGTTCACCACGAGCGCCTCGGGCACATCGCCCAGGTCGAGCTCGGCCAGCACGCCTTCGACCACGGCCTTCTGCTCCTTCCACCGCGGGTGCGACCCGTCAATGACGTGAAGGAGCACGTCCGCCTCCGAGGCCTCCTCCAGTGTCGCACGGAACGACGCCACCAGGTGGTGGGGCAGCTTCCGGATGAAGCCGACGGTATCGGTCACGAGGACGTTGGAGCCCATGGGCAGCTCCACCCGCCGGGTGGCGGGGTCCAGGGTGGCGAACAGCCGGTCCTCGATGAACAGGTCCGAGCCCGACATCGCCCGGAGCAGGCTCGACTTCCCGGCGTTCGTATAGCCGACCAGCGCGGCCTGGAACTCGCCGGAGCGCCGTTTCCGCTGCGTCGCCCGACGCTGGGCCACCGTCTTGAGCTTGTCCCGCAGGTCGCTGATACGACGGCCGATGATCCGGCGGTCGGTCTCCAGCTGGGTCTCACCGGGGCCCCGGAGCCCGATCCCGCCGCGGATCCGGGAGAGGTGCGTCCACATCCGCTTCAGCCGCGGCAGCATGTACTCGAGCTGGGCCAGCTCGACCTGCAGCTGGGCCTCGTTGGTCCGGGCCCGGGTGGCGAAGATGTCGAGGATCAGCTCGGTCCGGTCCACGACCCGGGTGTCGAGCAGATCCTCCAGGTTCTTGCCCTGGGCCGGCGTCAGCTCGTCATCGAAGATCACGACGGTGGCCTCCCGCTCCGCCGCGACCTTCTTCAGCTGCTTCGCCTTCCCCTCCCCGATGAAGTACCGGGGGTGCGGCGCGTCCAGTCGCTGGATCAGGACGGCCACCACCGTCGCGCCGGCGGTGTCCGCCAGCCGGCCCAGCTCCTCCAGGTGCTCGTCCGCCTCCTCGGGCAAGACGGCTCCGGTGGGCGCACCCACGAGGACTGCACGCTCTTCCGGCTCTTCCAGCGAGATGATCTCTGGTATGCTCTCCTCCTCGGATCGGCTCCGGCTATCGCACGCCGCTCGGCGTGACCGTGCCGCTGTGCTGGTAGCGGATGTTACGCACGACGGGTTCCTCGACCGCCACCACACCGCTCACCCGGTACTCGAAGGCGCCCCGGTCGAGCAGCCCTTGGATCGCGCTGCCCAGTGCACCATAGCTGAACTCCACGGGTACCACCACGCTCGCCGTGTCGCCCGACAGGACCCGGAGCCGCTCGCCGATCCTGCCCTCGGCGAAATCGAGCCAGTCGTCGCCGGCCGGGTCGTGGAAGTCCAGGTCGTACGTCAGGCCGTCGGCCCGGACCGGGAAGTCGTTGGGGTTGTAGACCCCGAGCTCCACGTCGATCACGCCGCCGCGGAACCCCAGCGAGACGAGCCGTGCGCCCGTCATCCACACTTCCGGCTGCTGGACCCGGGGCACGCACCCGGCCGCCACCACCGCAATCAGCACGGCCAGAATCGGCACTGCTCGTCGCTCTCTCATTCCTCTCCTCCTACACCGTCGGCGTCCGACGGGTTCTTCGGCTCACGCTCCTCCGCGCCCCCCGACTCGCGACTGGACCCCGCCTCGGTGCTCCGCCCCATCGCCTCCCGGCCGGGGCCCGACGTCGTCGTCTCGGCCTCCTGTCGGCGCTCCGCCCACCACGCCAGCCGCTCCGTGATCCGTTTCTCGTAGCCGAACCGGCTGGGCTCGTAGAACGTGCGTTCCCGGACCGCATCCGGAAGGTAGTCCTGCACCGTGAAGTGGTCCTCGGACTCGAAGGCGTAGCTGTACCCCTTCCCGTACCCCAGCTCGTCCATAAGCTCCGTCGGCGCGTTCCGGATATGGAGCGGCACGGGCGCGGCCGGCGTCTCCCGGGCGGCCCCGCGGGCCGCGCCGAACGCCGCGTACAGCCGGTTCGACTTCGGCGCCGTGGCCAGGTAGACGGCGGCCTCGGCCAGCGCCAGGTCGCCCTCGGGCGAGCCCAGCATGTGGAACGCGTCCCGGGCCGCCACGGCCACCTGCAGCGCTCTCGGGTCCGACAGTCCGATGTCCTCCACCGCCATCCGGATCAGTCGCCGGGCGATGTAGAGAGGCGCTTCGCCGCCCTCGAGCATCCGGGCCAGCCAGTAGAGCGCGCCGTCGGGGTCGCTCCCCCGGACCGCCTTGTGGAGCGCCGAGATCAGGTTGTAGTGCCCCTCGCCGCTCTTGTCGTAGTGGGCGAACCGCTGCTGGAGCGCCTCCCGGGCCAGCGCCGGGTCCACCGTCCCGCCCGGACCCGCCAGCGTGGCCGCCGTCTCCAGCGCGTTCAGCGCCCGACGGGCATCGCCATCGGCCTCCCGGGCCATGACGTCCAGCGCGTCGTCGGTGACCTCCAGCTCGCGATCCCCGAGGCCGCGCTCCCCGTCCGCGAGCGCGCGCCGGAGGATCGTCTCGAGCTCGGCCTCCTCCAGCGGCTCCAGGACGAACACCCGGGCCCGGCTCAGGAGCGCGCCGATCACCTCGAAGGACGGGTTCTCCGTGGTGGCCCCGATGAGCGTGACCGTCCCGGCCTCCACGTGCGGGAGGAAGGCGTCCTGCTGGGCCTTGTTGAACCGGTGGATCTCGTCGCAGAAGAGGATCGTCCGCCGACCGGTGGCCCGGAGCCGGGTCTCGGCCTCCTTGATGATCTCCCGGACCCGGGGTATCCCCTCCGTGACCGCGCTGAACGGGACGTACGCGGCGTCCGTCCGCTCGGCGATCACCCGCGCGATGGTGGTCTTCCCGGTCCCCGGCGGGCCCCACAGGATCAGGCTCCCGACCTCGTCCTTCTCGATGAGCTCCCGCAGCGCCCGTCCCGGACCGAGGATGTGCTCCTGTCCGACGAACTCGTCCAGCGTGCGGGGCCGCATCCGGGCGGCGAGAGGGGCGTTCGGGTCTCCGGCAGTGTCTCCGGAGCCGGACCCGCCACCCGGGCCTCCACCGTCCGGACCCGCCCGACCCGGCTCCCTGTCCGGGAACAGCTCCAGGTCACTCATCCAGCCACTCTTCCCGGACCCGCTCGATCAGCGCCTCGCGGCGGTTGAGCTCCAGATCATCCATCACCTGCTCGAGGAGCGATTCCAGGATGTCCTTGAAGCGGGGCCCCGGCTCGAGCCCGAGCTCCATCAGCTCGTGGCCCCCGATCGCCAGGTCGTCCGTGCTGAGCGGCGGGCCCTCGCGCAGGACCCGACGGGCGGCGGCGCACCGCTCCAGCAGGTCGTCCGGCGGGCCGGCGTCGTCGCTCGCCCGCCACAGCGCGAACCGGAGCCGGAAGAGGTCGCGCACCAGATCGGGGCCCACGTGCCGGAGCCACCGGCGGATCACCGGGTCCGGCGCGTCCGGCGGGAAGAGCTCCGGCTGGTGCCGGACGAGCCGGCTCACCCGGTCGATGTCGGCGTTCGAGGCCTTCAGGCGACGCATCATGTCCTCCGCCTTCCGCCCGCCGAGCACCTCGTGGCCGGTGTACCGCCATCCGCCGCGCAGGTCCTTCGTCCGCGCGGCGGGCATCCCGACGGCGTGGAGCAGTGCGGCCACCCGGAGCGTCGGCCGGGAGGGCGGCAGCGCATCGACGGCCTCGATCGAGCGCCGCCACAGCTCGCCCGGCCGGTCCGGCGGCTCGTCGGTCACGGCGTCGAGCTCCGGGTACCAGACGGCCAGCACACCGGCCTCGCGGTACAGCTCCAGCGAGCGTGACGCGGTCCGCGCCTGGCCGACGATCTTGTACAGCTCCTCCCGGACCCGTTCCGCGGAGAGCGCATCGAGATGCGTGACGGCCGCCCGCAGCGCCTCCCACGTCCCGGCCTCGATCTCCAGCTCGAACTGGCCGGCGAAGCGGAGCGCCCGGAGCACCCGGAGGTAGTCCTCGGCGAAGCGGTCCGCCGGCTCGCCCACGGTCCGGAGGCGCCCGGCCTCGAGGTCCCCGGCTCCGCCATAGGGGTCCAGCAGCTCGCCCGTCAGCGGGTGCCACGCCAGCGCGTTGATGGTGAAGTCCCGGCGGGACAGGTCGTCCTCGATCCGGGCGGCGTACTCCACCACGGCGTGCCGGCCGAACGTCTCCACGTCCCGGCGGAACGTGGTGACTTCGTACATGTCGCCGCCATCCAGGACCCCGACGGTCCCGTGGTCGACGCCGATCGGCGCCGTGCGACGGAAGACCCCCATGACTTCCTCGGGGGTCGCACGGGTGGCCAGGTCCCAGTCGCCGGCGGGCGCCCCGGCCACCCGGTCCCGCACCGCGCCGCCCACCGCCCACGTCTCGTAGCCGGCGTCCTCCAGCTTCCGGGCGATAGTCCGGACGGCGTCCGGAGGATCCAGATCCATGGTCACCCGCAGAGTACGGCCCCTCCGTTCACGTTCACGATCTCGCCCGTGATGTGGCGTGCGAGTCCGCTGCAGAGGAAGACGATCGGGCCCGCCACATCCTCCGGCGAGGCGACGCGGCCCAGCGGGATCGAGGCCTCGATCTCCGCGCGGCCTCCGCCGCCGTAGGGTACCTCGGCCATCTCCGTGTCGATCCAGCCGGGCGCCACGCAGTTCACCGTGATGTCACGGGGCGCCAGCTCGACGGCCACGCCCTTCACCAGCGACTGGAGCGCCCCTTTCGAGGCCGCGTAGTCGCCGTGGTCGGCCTCGCCCCGCTGACCGGCCGTGGACCCGACCAGCACGATCCGGCCGCCGTCGGCCAGCATCCCGGCGGCCGCGCGGACGCAGTAGAAGACGCCGTCGAGGTTGACGCCCAGGGTCCGGCGCCACTGAGCACTGCTCATCTCGGCGATGGGCACGTCCTCCGCCGGCCAGACGCCGGCATTGGCGACCAGGATGTCGAGCCCGCCAAACTCGGACTCGGCGGTCCGGAACAGCTCCTCGACCACCGCCGGCTCCGCCAGGTCGCCGGCATGGGCCCACGCCCGCGCGCCCATCGCCCGCAGCTCCTCCACCATCGCCGCGGCCTCCGACTCCCGGGACCGGTACGAAATGCCGATATCGGCGCCGGCCTCCGCGAGAAGTCGGGCCGTAGCGGCGCCCACGCCCCGGGACCCGCCGGTGACCAGCGCCCGTTTACCCTTCAGATCGATCTGCATGGTACCGCTCTTCCACGAGTTCACAGATGATGTGGCCGATGGCCAGGTGCAGCTCCTGGGCGTGGGCGCCCCGGTCCGTGGGGAGGACGACGGCGTGGTCCACCATCCCGGCGAGCCCGCCACCTCCGCTGGCCAGCATGCCCACCGTCGTCACGCCCCGCTCCCGGGCCGCCTCGGCCGCACGGAGCAGGTTCGACGACTGTCCGGACGTGCTGTGCAGGAAGAGTACGTCGCCGGGCTGGCCGAGCGCGTCCACCTGCCGGGCGAACACCCGCTCGAAGCCCATGTCGTTCGCGCTGGCCGTGAGCAGCGACGTGTCGGTGGTGAGCGCCAGCGCCGGAAGCGCCGGGCGGTCGTCCTGGAACCGAACCACGTACTCCGTGGCCAGATGCTGCGCGTCGGCCGCCGAGCCGCCGTTCCCGCAGAACATCAGCTTCCGCCCGCCGAGGACCGCGTCGGCCGCAACCTCGGCCACCTCCGCCACCTCGCCGGCCATCTCCGCGGCCACCCGCCGAGCCAGCTCGGCCAGGCCGGTCAGCCGGTCCACGGTCCGCTCCACAGCCGGGCTCCTCATGTCTCCTCGTGGATCAGGTGAGAGAACCGTTCGAAGTCGAGTGACTCGGTGAGACGGTCCAGCGTGGCCAGTCCCTCTTCGGCCGCCGCCTCACAGGCGTACGTCAGCAGCGCGTCCGCGGCCAGCAATGTCGCCGCCGTGCGCCGCTCCGACGGACGCGCCACCACGTCCTCCAGCGCCGTGAGTCCCGCCGCCGCCAGCCGGTCGTGCAGCGGGGCGGACGGGTCGGTCTCCGCCACCCGCTCCTCGACCATCAGCCGGACCGACGGCGGCGCCTCGGACGCCCGTTCATCGAGCCAGCGCGCGAGATCCGTCACTCGCCCTCGAGCATCGACCGGACGATCTCGGGCGCCTTCGCCAGCGCCTCGTCGACGCGGCTGTCATCGCCCACACCGCCCTGGGCCATGTGGGGCCGGCCGCCGCCGGAGCCGCCGGTCAGCTGCGCCACCTCCCGGACCACCCGATCGGCCCGCACGCCCTTCCCGATCAGGTCATCGGTGACCACCGAGAACAGCGACGTCGAGCCTCCCGACCGGGCCGCCAGCACCACTACCCCACTGCCGAGCCGGTCCCGGAGCTGGTCGCCCAGTGCCCGGAGCTCGTCCTGGTCGGCCACGTCGATCGCGGTGGCCACCACCCGGGCGCCGTCCACCTGCGCCGCGTTGTCGACCAGATCTCCCACGGCGTCCGCCGCACCCTGCTTCCGGGCCCGCTCAAGCTGCTTCTCCAGCTCCCGGTTCTCCTCCTGGAGCTGGCCGATCTTCCGGACCACCATCTCCGTCGGCACCCGGAGCAGCTCGGCCGCCTCGCGCAGCCGCCCTTCCTGCTCCTTCGCGAGCCGGTACGCCGCCCGGCCCGTCACCGCCTCCACCCGGCGGACGCCGGCGCCCGTCCCCGTCTCGCTCACGATCCGGACCTGGCCGATCTCGCCCGTATGCCGGACGTGCGTACCGCCGCACAGCTCCATGCTCACACCGGGGATCTGGATGACCCGGACGGTGTCACCGTACTTCTCGCCGAAGAGGGCCATGGCGCCCTCCTCGATCGCCTCCTCGTAGCCGAGGAAGTCGATGCACACGTCCTGGTCCTGCAGGACCGCCTCGTTGACCTCGTCCTCCACCCGCCGGATCTCCTCCGGCGTCATCGGCTCCGGGTGCGAAAAGTCGAATCGCAGCCGGTCCGGCGCCACCAGCGAGCCGCGCTGCAGCACGTGGTCGCCCAGCACCTTCCGCAGCGCCGCGTGCAGCAGGTGCGTGGCCGTGTGGTTCCGCTCGGTGTCGTGCCGGGCCTCCCGCGTGACCCGCGCCTTCACCGGGATCGGTGAGCCGGCATCGGGGAAATCGCCCTCCACGTCGCCGATCACCGCCGACCGACCGCCCACCCGGCGGACGTCGTCCACCGCCAGCCGCCAGCCGTCGCCCTCGACCTCGCCCGTGTCGCTGACCTGACCGCCGGCCTCCACGTAGAACGGGTTCTCCCGCAGCTGCAGCGCCGCCCGGCCGTTCTCCCGCCGGAACGCCACGACCTCCGTCTCCAACGCGGTCGTGTCGTACCCGACGAACTCCTGCCCCGGCTCGTCCTCCAGCTCCGTCCACCCCCGGGCCAGCGCATCGCCGTGCTCGATCTCGGCCTCCTCCCGGTCCGCCCGGGACCGGCGTCGCTGCTCCTCCAGCGCCGCCTGAAAACCCTCCATGTCCACAGTGTAGCCCCGCTCCTCGGCCATCAGCCGGGTCAGGTCGATGGGGAAGCCGTACGTGTCATAGAGCCGGAACGCGTCCTCCCCGGCAATGGCACCAGTATCGCCCTCCGGTGCCACCTCCTCGAATCGCTTCATCCCCTCGTCAATGGTGGCCAGGAACCGCTCCTCCTCGGTCCGCGTCGCCCGCAGGAGGTGCTCCCGCCGCTCCTCGAGCTCGGGGAACGCGTCGGCCATCCGGGTGATGACCTCGTCCACCACCTCCACCAGCGTCGGTTCCCTGCGGCCCAGCAGCCACGCGTGACGGATCGCACGCCGCATGATCCGACGCAGGACGTAGCCCCGCTCCGTGTTGCTCGGGAATACGCCGTCCGCCAGCAGGAACGCCGTCGCCCGGGCGTGGTCCGCCAGGACCCGGAACGAGACGCCCTCCTCCGTATCGCGGTCGTACTCCGTGCCCACCACCCGCGCCGCCCGCTGGATCAGCGGCTGGAACAGGTCGGTCTCGTAGTTCGAGTCCACCCCCTGCATCACGCTGGCGATCCGCTCCAGTCCGGCGCCCGTGTCAATGGACGGGCTCGGCAGCGGGTGGAGCTCTCCGTCGGCGTCCCGGTTGAACTGCATGAAGACCAGGTTCCACAGCTCCAGGAACTCGCCGGCCTCGCCCTTGACCTCGAACTCCTCCGCGGTCAGGTCCGTGCCCCGCTCGCCCTCGGGCCGCATGTCGTAGTGGATCTCGGAGCACGGCCCGCACGGGCCGGTGTCGCCCATCTGCCAGAAGTTGTCCTTGTCGCCCAGCCGATGGATCCGGGACTCGGGAAGACCGGCGACCTCCTGCCACAGCTCGTACGCCTCGTCATCCGAGTAGTGCACGGTGGCCCAGAGCCGCTCCCGGGGCAGCCCGTACTCCTCGGTGAAGAGCCGCCACGCGAAGTCGATCGCCTCCCGCTTGAAGTAGTCGCCGAACGAGAAGTTGCCCAGCATCTCGAAGAACGTGTGGTGCCGTGCCGTCCGGCCCACCTCCTCCAGGTCGTTGTGCTTCCCGCTGACCCGCAGGCACTTCTGCGATGTCGTGGCCCGGTCGATCCCCAGGTCATCCTCGCCCAGGAACACACCCTTGAACTGGACCATCCCCGCGTTCACGAACATCAGTGTGGGGTCGTTCTTCGGCACGAGCGGAGAGCTGTGCCGGATCTCATGCCCCTCACGCTCGAAGAACTCGAGGAACGTGCTGCGGATATCGCTTGCCTTCATGCTCTCTCGTCGACTGGTTCCGGGGTCCGGCGAGCCAAACGCCCAATATAGAGGCTGGCTCCCCCGATGCGACGCGCCGGGCATGGCCATCCCCCGGAGACGGCCCCCTGATACACGCTGGCGCCGCTGAAGGCCGCTCCCGGCACCGGCGTACGAGCACCGAGACCAGCGACCCGCAGCCATGGAGATACCGATGCAGCTCCGAACGTGGACGATCCTTCCCGCCGCCCTCACCGTCCTCGCGGCGGCCGCGTGCGGCGAGTCGGAGCAGAGGTGGCAGGGGACCGTGACCGACAGCGCCGGGATCGAGATCGTCACGAGCGCCGGCGATGGGCTCTGGGCCCCCGACGATGCCTGGTCGGTGGAGCGCGACCTGACCATCGGCACCGCGGAGGGCGAGCCCGAGTACCAGTTCGGGCAGATCGCCGGCATTGATGTCGGCCCCGACGGCCGGATCTACGTCTACGACCAGCAGGCCCGGGAGGTCCGCGTCTTCGACCCGGAGGGACAGTTCATCACCGCCATGGGCAAGGCCGGCGCCGGCCCCGGCGAGCTCAGCCAGGCCGCCGGCCCCGTCTTCGTCACGGATGGCGACACGGTCGTGGTCCCCGACATGATGCAGCAGCGGATCACCCTGTACACGGCCGACGGCGAGCCGGCCGGCAGTCACTCGCTCCCCATGACGGCCGGGCTCGCCGTCAAATGGATGGAGGCGCCCGACCAGGACCTGATCCAGCAGGCCATGGTGATGGCGTTCCCCGGGCAGGAGGACGTGGACCAGAAGAACCTGCTCCTTCGCCGGACCCCTACCGGGACCCTCGAGGACACGATCCTCGAGATGCCGATCGGCCAGTCCGTCAGCTTTTCGGGCAATACGCCCAACATCACCATGTTCGAGTCCGAGCCCATGTGGACCGTGGGGCCCGCAGGCACCCTCTACACGGGGATCAACTCGGAGTACAGCATCGAGGTCCACACCCCGCGGGGCGAGCTGGTCCGGATCGTCCGCAAGCCGTTCGAGCAGCGGCCCATCACCGACTCGGATCAGGCCGAGTTCCGCCGGACCGTCGAGGAGCTCTGGCGCGAGCAGGGGATGCCGCCGGAGGCGCTGGAGGTGATGTCGCAGGCGCTCGGCTTCGCCGAGTTCTACCCGGCGTACGCGAACATCCTGGGCGGACCGGACGGCACCCTCTGGGTCCAGCGGATCCAGACGCCCGACGAGATCAGCGAGCAGGGCGGAACATTCGACATCCAGGACATGGGCAGCGCCACCTGGGAGGTCTTCGACGGCCAGGGCCGCCTCCTGGGCACCGTCGAGATGCCGCCACGGTTCACTCCGCTGGCCTTCATCCAGGGGGACCTCTACGGCGTGCTCCGCGACGAGCTCGACGTCCAGTACGCGACCCGGATGACCGTGGATCGCGGCGCGCCCGCCGGCCCCGATTGAGCCGCACCCCGGGCCCGCGACTCGCTCCCGCCCGGAGCTGACTCGCTCGGGCGCTACTCGTCGTCGGCCTCGTCCTCGTCGTTCTCTTCCTGGGCGGGCTGGCCGTTCCCGATCCCGAGCTCCGCGAGGACCTGCTCCTCGATCTCCGCCGCCACCTCCTCGTTCTCCGTCAGGAACTGCTTCGCGTTCTCCCGGCCCTGCCCGAGCCGGGTCTCGCCGTACGAGTACCACGCGCCCGCCTTGTCGATGATCCCCAGCTCATCGCCCAGATCCAGCAGGAGCCCCTCGTGGCTGATCCCCTGGTTGTACATGATGTCGAACTCGGCCTGACGGAACGGCGGCGCCATCTTGTTCTTCACGACCTTGACCCGCGTCCGGTTCCCCACCAGCTCCTGACCGTCCTTGATGGCGCCGATCCGCCGGATGTCCATCCGGAGACTGCAGTAGAACTTCAGTGCCCGCCCCCCCGTCGTGGTCTCCGGGTTGCCGAACATGACACCGATCTTCTCACGGATCTGGTTCGTGAACACCACCGACGTCCGCGACCGGTTCACCGCGCCCGTGATCTTCCGCATGGCCTGGCTCATCAGTCGCGCCTGGAGGCCGACATGGCTGTCGCCCATCTCGCCCTCGATCTCGGCCCGCGGCACCAGCGCCGCCACCGAGTCGATCACCACCACGTCCACCGCGCCCGACCGGATCAGCACCTCCGTGATCTCCAGCGCCTGCTCGCCCGTGTCCGGCTGGCTCACCAGCAGGTTGTCCACGTCCAGGCCCAGCTTCCGGGCGTACTCGATGTCCAGCGCGTGCTCCGCGTCGACGAACGCCGCTACGCCGCCGCCGCGCTGGGCGTTGGCGATGATGTGCAGACAGAGCGTGGTCTTGCCGCTCGCCTCGGGACCGTAGATCTCGGTGACCCGGCCCCGCGGGATCCCGCCAATGCCGATGGCCGCGTCCAGGTTGATCGCTCCCGTCGAGATCGCCGCCACTTCCATCTTGGCGTCTTCCTCGCCCATCCGCATGATCGAGCCCTTGCCATACGCCCGCTCGATCTGCTGGATCGCAACGTTCAGCGCCTTTTCCTTCTCCTTCGTCAACTCGGCCATCACTCACCTGTGCGATTGATTGATCCGTCGGGGGCTCCCGCCACACCCGCGGCGGGAACGGCTCACCCCGTCCAAGATGCCCGATCCCCCGACCCCTGGGAAGGGCGGGTCGGGACATCCGCATGCGGGAACCGGCCGTCCCGGCCGTTCCCGAACAGAACCCGAAAATAGTCTAGCCCGTCCGCCTTCCGGATGCAAGGCCCGCAACGCGGTGCGGCCCCATCCCGGAGGACGGGGCCGCGCTGCGTCGTCGGGATCCGGCGTGCGCCGAGCGGGGTCAGCCGCGGACGCGCCCCACGTCGGCCTGATACGACTGGAAGACGCCCGGTCGGACGGGCACGAAGACCGTGGTGAACGGCGACGACGCGCTGACCTCGGCGAAGAGGTTCACGCCGTGTGCGTCGCCGACGATCTTCATCCCCTGGCAGTCCCGGCTCTCTGGCTGTCCGAACTTGCTGTACTCGCTCCGTTCGAAGGTGATGTCATCGCCCTCGATGAACCACAACTCCCCGTCGGCGTAGTTGCCGACGAACCCGATGGCCGGGCCGAGATCGCTGAGGGCGACCCGCTCCGGTCCGACCAGCGTGTCGCCGGCGGCCGAGATCCGGATGTCCACGCTCTGGCCGTTGGCCAGGCAGACAGCGGTGAGCCGGCCCTCGGGCAGCGGCGGCTCCACCTCACGGGTGATGGTTATGGTGTCCAGCCGGACGATGGTGTCCGGTGGTGGGGGCTCGGCCGGCGGGCCGCCGCCGCAGGCGGCCAGGGTCATGGCGGCCAGCGGGACCAGCAAGGCGATTCTGTTCATCCGATTCTCCTTTCGGCGTTGACGGGCATCGTTCAGTGGGACTCCACGATGTCGGCGAGGACGTCCATGGCGGTGTGGACGTCCTCGTCATCCACATCCAGGTGCGTGACGGCCCGCAGGCGGGTCGGGGAAAACACGCTGACCCTCACGCCGCGGTCGGCGAGGCGGGTCGCGACAGTCGCCGCGTCGAGGTCATCCCGCAGGATATCTAACATGACGATGTTGGTCTCCGGCGCAACCGGCTCGATGCCCTCGATCCCGGCGGCGAGCTCGGCGATACGGCGGGCCCGGCGGTGGTCCTCGGCCAGGCGTTCGAGATGGTGGTCGAGTGCGTAGAGCCCTGCGGCGGCGAGGATCCCGGACTGGCGCATCGATCCGCCCATGCGTCGTCGCACGCGCCAGGCGCGGTCGATGACCTCCGCCGGCCCGGCCAGGAGCGACCCTACGGGGCACCCCAGTCCCTTCGAGAGGGTGACCGTCACCGTATCGACGAGCGCTGCGTACTCGTCCAGCGCCACGCCGGCGGCCTCGGCCGCATGCCACAGACGGGCCCCGTCCATGTGGACCGGCAGCCCGTGCTCATCGGCCAGTCCCCGGATCGCCCGGAGCGTCTCCACGGGCAGCACCTTCCCCCCGGCGGCGTTGTGGGTGTTCTCCACGCAGATGAGCGAGGTCTGGGGCTGGTACGGGTTGTCGGCGGGCCGGATCGCGGTGCGGATCCGATCGGCGGTGAGGATCCCGTCGTCGGTGGCCACGGGACGGAGCTGCATCCCGGCCCACGCCGCGGCCGCGGCCTCCTCCCAATCGATGAGGTGGCAGGACGCCTCCACCACGGCCTCGGTGCCGGGCCGGCCATGGACCACGAGCGCGGTCTCATTGGCCATAATGCCGCTGGGGAAGAAGAGCGCTCTCTCCTTCCCCAGCAGTCTGGCGATCCGTTCTTCCAGCCGTCGGACCGTCGGGTCATCACCGAGCTGGTCGTCCCCGACCTCCGCGCCGGCGATGGCCTCGCGCATCCCCGGCGTGGGCCGGGTCACGGTATCGCTGCGGAGATCGATCGCCCGGTCGGGCACCGGCTCGTCAGCCACCCGCGTCGACGAACCGCTCGGCCACCGCGTCCCAGTCGATGACGTTCCACCAGGCGTTCACGTAGTCGCCGCGCTTGTTCTGGTAGTGCAGATAGTACGCGTGCTCCCAGACATCGACGCCGAGGATCGGCCGGTCGCCGTTCATGAGCGGGCTGTCCTGGTTCGGCGTGCTGTACACCTTCAGCTTCCCGCCGCTCATCGTGAGCCAGCCCCAGCCGCTGCCGAACTGCCCGGTGGCCGCGCCGGCCAGCCGGTCCTTGAAGGCGCTGAACGACCCGAACGAGTCATCGATGGCATCGGCCAGCCCGCCGGACGGCTGCCCTCCGCCGCTCGGCGACATGATGCTCCAGAAGAGCTTGTGGTTCGCGTACCCGCCGCCGTTGTTCCGGACCGCCGTCCGGATCTCCTCGGGGACGCTGTTGATGTTGGCCAGGATGTCGTCGATCTCCCGGTCCTGCCACTCCTCGTGGCCTTCGAGCGCCGCGTTCAGCTTGCTCGTGTACCCCGCATGATGCCGGTCGTGATGGATCTCCATGGTGCGGGCATCGATGTGGGGCTCCAGGGCATCGAAGTCGTACGTCAGATCGGGGAGCTCGAACGGGTAAGCCATTGGTTCCTCCTGAAACGGTACGGTCAAGGAATCGGTGTCCAGCCTCGCCTCGTGCAGGCATCCGAATTCGGTACGCAAGGCCCGTTCCCGACCCATGGCCCACGCACCCACCGGCAGGTGCCCCCGCTATTCCTCGCCCAGCGCCCGGCCACACTCCGCGCAGTAGCGGGCGTCCGCCGGGTTGGCGTGGCTGCAGCGCGGGCACACGGTGCCGGCGGCGAGTGCCTCCCGGTACCGGCGGATGTCGGCCTCCAGCTCGGCGGCGTCGCCGTAGCGCTCCCGGCCTACGAGCAGAGGATAGGCCACCGCCCCGAGGGCGATGACGCCGAGGATCACGATCAGGATGGCTTCCGACATGTCACCGTATCTGTTGCGCGAGTAGAGATCCCAGCGCCACGCCCGCGGCGTCCCACGCCAGGTCCTTCAGACTGAACCGCCCGCCGTTCCGGAGATCGACCAGCTCCTTGCCCACCCCGAGCAGGAGCGCGAGACCGGCGGCCGCACGCCGCCCGGGCCCCGGGTCCAGCCCCAGCCGAGCGCCGCCGTACGCCATGCTCGTGGCGGCGAACGAGAGCGCGAAGTGGCGGACCTTGTCCTCCGCGATCCACCGATCCCCTCGAGACGCGACGGTGGCCGACGCGGTCGCCGCCGAAGTGTACGCCGCGGCCACGTCCGCGGTCGGGAGCGCCGGGACCCGTGGAGTGGGCGAGACCGGACTCCACCCCGCGCCCAGCGGCCCAGCGAGCAGCGCGCCGGCCGCGACCAGCCAGCCGATCACGGGCGTCCCCCGGCCAGGAGCGCGAGCCGGACGGCCTCCTCGGCCGTCTCCGCCGCGGTCAGCTCGAGGGCCCGTGTCAGCCCGGGCCGCAGCACGACCACGGGGACCCCGACCTTCCGGGCGAGGGCCACCTCCGAGAGCGTGCCCCAGCTGCCCCCGATGGCGATCAAGACATCGCCGGTCCGGGCCACCAGCGTGTTCCGCGCCTCGCCGAGCCCCGTGGGCAGCGGCACCCGGATATGGGCGTTCGCGGCATCGGCGTCCGCGCCGGGCAGGATGCCGATGGTCAGCCCGCCCGCCCCGGCGCAGCCCCGGGCGGCGGCTTCCATCACACCCCCCAGTCCGCCGCAGATCAGGACCGCGCCGGCCTCCGCGAGCCGGCGGCCGACCTCTTCGGCCGCCGCCGCGAGCTCCGGACCGGCCGCACCGGCACCGGCCACGGCCACGCGCAGGGGGCGGTCGGGGCTCGCGGTCATCGGATCGGGGCCGGGGCGACGGGGCCGGTCTGCATTCAGGCTCCCTCGAAATCGTAGCGGTAGCCGAGCTCCTCCAGCAGCCTGACGAGCCGGGCGACGGGCAGTCCCATGATAGTGAAGTAGTCGCCGCGGATCGATTCCACCAGCACCGCCCCCTTTCCCTGGATCCCGTAGCTCCCCGCCTTGTCCAGCGGCTCGCCCGTGGCCACGTACGCCTCGGCCAGCGTCCGATCGAACGGCCGGAACCGTACGTCGGCGCCCACCACGGACGACGCGGACCGCCCGTCCGGCGCCACCACCGCCACTCCCGTCTCCACCCGGTGCTCACGTCCCTGGAGCCGCAGCAGCGTCGCCACGGCCTCCGCCTCGCCCGCCGGCTTCGTCAGGAGCTCGCCATCGAGGACCACCACGGTATCGCCGCCGACGACCACGGCGTACGGGTGGTGGGCCGCCACGGCCTCCGCCTTCTCCCGGGCCAGCCGCTCCACGTGCGCGGCCGCCGACTCGCCGGGGAGCGCCGCCTCGTCGACATGGGCCGGCTCCACGTCGAACCGCAGCCCGATCTGCTCCAGGAGCCGCCGTCGCCGGGGCGACGCCGACGCCAGGATCACGGGTGCGGACGGGTCGATCACGCGGGACCGATCAGCGCTCGAGGAGCAGCGTGACGGGCCCGTCGTTCACCAGCTCGACGTCCATCATGGCGCCGAACTCGCCGCTCTCCACCCGACCCGGTACCCGGGCCTCCAGCAGCTCTAGGAACCGGTCGTAGAGCGGGATGGCCACGTCGGGGTCGGCGGCGTCGATGAAGCTCGGACGGCGGCCCTTGCGGGCGTCGCCGTACAGAGTGAACTGGCTGACCACGAGCAGCCCGCCCTCGACGGTGTCGAGGTCGAGGTTCATCCGCCCGTCGGCGTCGGCGAAGAGGCGGAGCCCGACGATCTTGTCGGCCATCCACTCGAGGGTCGCCTCGTCGTCCTCCGCGCCGAACCCGACCAGGACGACGTACCCGCGGCCGACCCGCCCGGACACCTCGCCGTCGATCCTGACCTCGCCGCGGCTCACCCGCTGCAGCACCACCCGCATCGGCCTATTCGACCGTGACCGACTTGGCCAGGTTCCGCGGCTGGTCGACGTTGCAGCCGCGCATGACGGCGATGTGGTAGGAGAGGAGCTGGAGCGGGATCGTAGCCAGGACCGGCGTGAGCATGTCGATGGTCTCGGGGATCGTGATCAGGTGGTCGACCTTCTCCGCGAGCTCGGTGTTCCCCTCGCTGATCACGGCGATGACCCGGCCGCCCCGCGTTTTCACCTCCTCGATGTTGGAGACCACCTTGCCGTAGACAGCGTCGTGGGGCGCGACGACCACGACCGGCATCGCCTCGGTGATCAGCGCGATCGGCCCGTGCTTCATCTCGGCCGCGGGCAGCCCCTCGGCGTGGATATAGCTGATCTCCTTCAGCTTGAGAGCGCCCTCGAGCGCCGTCGGGAAGTTGTAGCCCCGCCCGAGGTAGAGGAAGTTGGCGGCGTCCTTGTAGCTGTGGGCCAGCTCCCGGATCCGGTCGTCGATGGTCAGCAGCTGCCGGACCTGCTCCGGCAGCTTCCGGAGCGCCGCCACCACCTCCCGGCCTTCCAGCACCGACCGACCCCGCTGCCGGCCCATCAGGAGCGTGAAGAGCGCCAGCGTGACGACCTGGCTCGTGAACGCCTTCGTCGACGCCACTCCGATCTCGGGGCCCGCGTGGATGTAGACCCCGCCATCGGTCTCCCGGGCGATGGTCGAGCCCACCACGTTCACGATCCCCATGGCCGTGGCGCCCTGCCGCTTGCCCTCGCGGACGGCCGCCAGCGTGTCCGCCGTCTCGCCCGACTGGCTGATGGCGATCAGCACCGTGTTCGGGCGGATCACCGGGTTGCGGTAGCGGAACTCCGACGCGTACTCGACCTCCACCGGGATCCCGGCGAACTCCTCGAGCATGTACTCGCCGATCAGCCCCGCGTGCCACGACGTCCCGGACGCGGTGATGACGATCTGCTCGACCTCCCGGAGCTCGTCGGCCAGGTGCCGGAGCCCGCCCAGCCGCGCGATCCCCTCCTCCTCGAGCAGCCGGCCGCGCATGGCGTCCTCGATGGTATCGGGCTGCTCGTTGATCTCCTTCAGCATGAAGTGATCGAAGCCGCCCTTCTCGATGGCGTCCAGGTCCCAGTCCACCCGGGTCACGTCCTTCGACAGCTCGTGACCCCCCAGCGAGTAGATCTGATAGCCATCATCGGTCAGGACGGCCATCTCGCCGTCCTCCATGTAGACGAAGTCGCGGGTATGGGCCAGGACCGCCGCCACGTCGCTGGCCAGGAAGTGCTCCTCGTCCGTCCCAACACCCACCAGCAGCGGGCTCCCCTTCCGGGCGCCCACGATCACGCCCGGCTCACGGGAGCTCATGATCGCCAGCCCGTACGTGCCCTCGACCTGCGACAGCGCCGCCCGGACCGCCGCCGCGATCGAGTCCTCGTACGTCTCCTCGATCAGGTGGGCGATGACCTCGGTATCCGTCTCCGTGCGGAACTCGTGCCCCAGGCTCTCGAGCTTCTTCTTGAGCGTGCCCGCGTTCTCGATGATCCCGTTGTGGACCAGCGAGATCTCGCCGGTGCAGTCGGTGTGAGGGTGGGCGTTCACGTGGTTGGGCGCGCCGTGCGTCGCCCAGCGCGTGTGCGCAATCCCGCACCTGGACGCGGGCACGCCGTCCTCGCTCAGCCGCGCTTCCAGGTCCGCGATCTTGCCCACCGCCTTCCGGGTCACCAGTTCGCCGTTGCTCGTCACGGTGATCCCCGCCGAGTCGTAGCCCCGGTACTCCAGGCGACGGAGACCCTCCACCAGCAGCGGCGTTACGTCCCGCTTCCCGATGTATCCAACGATCCCGCACATAAGCTTCGTCCTTACCGTTCGATCATGGCGTTGCGCGCCGCCTCGACCAGAGCCCGGGCGGCATCCTCGTCCGGTGCCTCCGCGATCATCCGTACGATGGGTTCCGTGCCCGAGGGACGGAAGTGGAGCCACCGGCCCGCGTCCGGCCAGCCGAGCCAGAGCCCGTCCTGCCGGTCCTCGACCGCCGCGTCCAGCCGCTCGGCCAGCCGGTCGTACGCCGGGGCCAGCGGCCCGTCCGGGCGGGGCACGCTGTCCTTCACGATGGCATACGACGGCGCCCCGGCCACCAGCTCGCTCACCGTCGATCCCGTCTCCAGCAGCAGCTGCAGCACCAGCGCCGCGGCCACATGGGCGTCCCTCGTCAGGTGCATGTCCGGGAGGATCACGCCCCCGTTCCCTTCCCCGCCGATCACAGCGCCCTCCGCCTGCATCCGGCGGGCCACGTTGATCTCGCCCACCGGCGCGCGGAAGAAGGGAGCTCCGGCCTCCGAGGCGACGTCCTCCACCACCCGGCTCGTGGACAGGTTCGTCACCACCGGCCCCGCACGGTGCCGCAGCACCAGCCGGGCCGCCAGCGCCAGCGTGTAGTCCTCACCGATGGCCCGGCCCGTCTCGTCCACCAGCGAGAGCCGGTCCCCGTCCGGGTCCGTGGCGATCCCGATGTCCGCGCCCGTCTCCCGGACCCTCGCCTCCAGCTCGCCCAGATTCCCGGCCACCGGCTCCGGCTTGCGACGGAACCGGCCGTCCGGCTCCATGTCGATCCCGTCCACCTCACAGCCCAGCGCGTCCAGCAGCTTCGGGAACGTCACGGCGCCCGCGCCCCGGACGCAGTCGAGCGCGACCCGGAACCCTCGACCCCGGATCGCGTCCGCGTCCACGTACGGGAGCGCCGCGATAGCGGCGATATGGCGGTCCACGGCGCCATCATCGGTCTCGCGGCCGCCGACCCCGTCCCACCGCTTCCAGCCCGGGGCGTCCACGTGCTCCCGCATCGCCGCCGCCTGGTCGGCGTCCAGGAACATCCCGGCTCCGGTGGCCAGCTTCAGCGCGTTCCACTCCACCGGATTGTGGCTCGCCGTGACCACCACCCCGCCGTCGGCTCCGTGGTGACGGACGGCCATCAGCGTGGTGGGTGTGGGCGCCAGGCCGATGTCGATGACCGTGCACCCGACGGCCTCGAGCGCCGCGGTCACGCTCCGGACCAGGAGCGGACCCGACGTCCGGGAGTCCCGGCCCACCACCACCGTAGGCGGTCCGCCGACCTCTTCATGGAGATACGTCCCGAACGCGGCGGCGTACCGGGTCACCACCAGGGGATCCAGCGCCTCGCCGACCTTACCCCGGAGACCCGACACGCTGACCATCAGCCCTGCGGGCGGCTCGTACGTCATCACACCTTCCACGTGAAAA
>JBPRGE010000187.1:0-1108 GCA_051418035.1 Candidatus Longimicrobiales bacterium M2_2A_002 | reverse complement strand
CGCCACGCTGACGTTCGCGGTGTGGTACACCTTCGGCCCCGCACCCGTGCTGACCTACGCGCTGGTGGCGGGCATGACCGTGCTGATCATCGCCTGCCCGTGCGCGCTCGGGCTCGCCACACCCATGTCCATCATGGTCGGCGTCGGCAAGGCCGCCGAGCACGGCGTACTGATCCGAAACGGGACGGCGCTCCAGACGGCGCGCCGTATCGATACGGTGGTCCTCGACAAGACCGGCACGATCACGAAGGGCCAGCCGGAGTTGACGGACGTGGTGGCGGCCCCCGGGTTCCAGAAGGACGACGTGCTGCGTTTCGCCGCATCGGCGGAGCGGGGCTCCGAGCACCCGCTTGGTGAGGCCATCGTGGAGGGCGCCCGGGCCCGAGAGCTCGAGTTGTCGGAGGCGTCGGAGTTCGAGGCCGTCGCCGGCCACGGGATCACCACCGTGGTCGACGGGAAGAACGTGACCCTCGGCAACCGCAAGCTCATGAAGGACCGGGGCTGGCCCACCGGCGGCCTGGACCACACGGTCCGGGAGCTGTCCGACGCGGGCAAGACGCCCATGTACGTGGCCATCGATGGCGCCGTGGCCGGCGTGATCGCCGTGGCCGACCGGGTCAAGGACGACTCGGTGTCCGCCATCCGCCGGCTCCACGACCTGGGCCTCGAGGTGGTCATGCTCACCGGCGACAACGAGCGGACGGCCGCCGCCATCGCCGGCCAGGTCGGCATCGACCGGGTCCTGGCCGAGGTGCTGCCGGATCAGAAGACCGCCCAGGTCCAGGCGCTCCAGGCCGAGGGGAAGAAGGTGGCCATGGTGGGCGACGGCATCAACGACGCGCCGGCGCTGGCCCAGGCCGACGTCGGGATCGCCATCGGCACGGGCACAGACGTGGCCATCGAGGCGGCCGACATCACCCTGATCGGCGGGTCGCTCAACGGCGTGGCCATCGCCATGGACGTCTCCCGGGCCACGTTCCGCAACATCAAGCAGAACCTGTTCGGCGCGTTCGCCTACAACACCGCCGGCATCCCGGTGGCGGCCGGGGTCCTCTACCCCGCATTCGGCCTGCTGCTCTCGCCGATCCTGGCGGGGGCGGCCATGGCG
>JBPRGE010000186.1:0-3213 GCA_051418035.1 Candidatus Longimicrobiales bacterium M2_2A_002 | reverse complement strand
AGCCGGGCCTCGAAGCTGCCCCGGTTCACCGAGATGTCGATGGTCACGGCGCTCGAGTAGCTCTGGCCGTCCTCCACGCCGGTCACGGTGATCTCCAGCGGGTCGGGGGTCGGCTCGCTGGGGCTGTCGCCGCCACACGCGCTCAGGGCGAGACCCAGGGCGAGCAGGGCGGCCGAGATACTGTACGGGCGGGGACGACGATGCATGATAAGAATTCGGTTCTGTGGATTCAAAGCCTCAAACAATAACGGTCCCGGGCCGGTGCCGGAAGGGCGGAAGATTGGACCGATCCTCGCGGTTGACGCGCTCCGCGTGGGCAGGTAGCTTGCCGTTCCCGGCGCGATCCGCCAGCCACTCGGCCGGTGGCGCCAGGAACGTTCTTTTCCACGCGGATGAGCACTCAGGGAGCTTCCATGAGCACGTACTTGCGGCGTATGATGGCGGCCGCGCTGGCGGCGGGTATACTCGGCGTCACCGCCTGCGACGATGGCACTGATCCGGTCGCCACCGCCACGGTCGAAGTCCTGGCGTACGTTGACGCCAACAACTCCAACAGCTACGACACCGGTGATGAGCCGGTCGAGGGCGCGACGGTAACGCTGTCGATGGTCGGGAGCACGGCATCCGACCTGACGCAGACTACGGGCGGCGACGGGGTCGCCATCTTCAGCGCCGTCGAGATCGGGTCGTACACGGCGAGCATCGAGCCGCCTGCGAGTCTGACCGGGGCGGCCCTCGCATCGGCGAGCACGCCGACGGTGGTCGTCGACCAGGACGGGGCCACGGTCTCGGCGTCGTTCCGGTATACGTACAACCCGGGCGTGATCATGGGGCACGTGTTCATCGGCAGCGCGTACGGCATGGATGTGCCTGCGGTGCCGGGCGTGGCGGTCACGGTCTCGCAGGGCGGCACGGAGCGGACCAGCACCGAGACGGACGCAACCGGGGCGTTCATTGCTGACGGGCTGTTGCCGGGCGACTACGACGTGACCATCGACGTACCGCCGTTCCTGGCCGGTACAGCGAGCCAGACGGTCACGCTGGCGGCCGAGGACACCGCGACGGCCGAGTTCGGGCTCGAGATCGGGACTACGGTCTCGGTGGCCGACGCTCGGGCGGCAGCGGAGGGTGACACGGTGGCCATCATCGGGACGGCGATTACCGGAACGGCTGGAGACTCGGCGGTCTTCTCGTCGTCCAGCTTCTACATGCAGGACGAGTCCGGGATCTCGATATACCTGGCCGGCGTGGATCTGGACGTGATGCTGGGTGACAGCGTGGTGATCTACGGCGAGCGCGGATCGTTCAATCAGGAGGTCCAGCTCTCGACGCTGTCGGCGATCGTGCTCGGTGAAGGTACGCTCCCGACGCCCGAGACGGCCACGGCCTACGACTTGAACGTCGGTCAGTTCCAGGGCCAGCTGGTCAGCATGCAGGACTTCATGGTGGACAGTATCGATGGCGGGAACGTCTGGGGGAGCGAGTACACCACGGGTGAGGACGTCCTCTTCTACCTCGACTCCACCACGGGGCTGGACAGCACGAACTTCGCCGTAGGCACTGTGTACGACGTGACCGGTGTTGCCGCGCGCTACAACGAGACACTCGAGCTCAAGCCGCGGATGACGGCGGACATCCTCGAGGAAACGAGCCTCCCGTTCTCGGTCGCGCAGGCCCGCGTGGAGCCTGCCAACACGGAGGTCACGGTGACGGGGGTGGTCTCGTCCGGCACGCAGGATCCGGGCTCGCTGGCGACCACCAGCTTCTATATCCAGGACGCGACAGGCGGTATCTCGGTCTACATGGGATCCTCGGCGCCCGCGGACCTGACCCTCGGCGACGTGGTCGAAGTGACGGGCACAATGGGCGACTTCAACGGCAACATCCAGATCAGCGGATCGTCCGCGACGGAGGTGCGCCAGGCTTCGGCGCCCGAGCCGCGTCCGATCACGGCGGCTGAGTTCAATGCCGGGGACTATCAGGGCGAGCTCGCGGTGGTGGCCGAGGCGACCGTGGACAGCGTGAGCGGATCGAACATCTACGTGAGCGACGAGGTCGGCGGCGGGATCCTCGTCTACCTAGACGGCGACTCCGGCCTAGGGGCTGCCTCGTTCACGGTGGGCGAGACGTACGGGATCACGGGCATCGTGTCCACGTTTTACGACTACCAGCTGATGCCGCGCATGCCAGAGGATGTGTCGGGTGCCACGGCCGTGGACACGCTCGCCACGATCACCGAGGCCCGGGCCGCAGCTGCGGGCACTCCCGTGGAGCTGACGGGTGTGGTCACGGTGACCAATGACTCGGCGGGGTCGAACATTGACGACCAGAGCGCGTGGATCCAGGACGGCACGGCCGGGATTCTGATCCGGCTGCCCAGCCCCGACAGCATCGTGGCGGTGGGTGACAGCATCACCGTGATCGGTACGACCGGAGCATACCTGGATGAGCTGCAGGTCAACGTGGACCAGTTGATTCGGCTTGGCACAGGCACGGTCCCGACGCCGCGCTCGGTGACGACGGCGGATATTGAGAACGGCGACTACCAGGGTGAGCTGGCGGTGCTCGATAGCGTCGAGGTGACGGCCATCGGTACGAACGGCAACATCACCGTGCAGGATGCCAGTGGGACCAGCACCGTATACATCGACAGCACTACAGACATCGATGCCAGCACCACGTTCACGGTGGGCAGCAGCTACCAGATTATCGGTGTGCTCTCGCGGTACTATGATACCTTCGAACTGAAGCCCCGGAGCAGTGCGGACATCAGTTCGCTCTAGCTGGCTGGAACTGGTCGAGTGAGGACCACGGATGCGGTCGCGTCCCTTCAAAGGGGCGCGGCCGCGCCCGTGTATGAATACACCTATGAGATTCGCGTGAGGGTTGACTGATATGGTAGAGCGTATGCAACGGATGGCGGCCGGCTGGGGCGTCCTGGCCCTGGCCGCGCTGGCTGTCACGGCGTGTGATCCGGACCCGGCACCACCGTTCGAGATCGAGGGGACCGGCGGGGTCGAGGGATTCCTCTTCTTCGACGCGAACAAGGACGCCGCCTTCAGCACGCTCGACGGCGACTTCCCGGTGGTGGGTGCGGACGTCGGGATCTTCGAGCGGGGCACGGAACAGGCCTTCTCGGGCGGCACCGCGACGACGAACGCGAACGGTCGTTTCACGGTTACCGGCCTTCCGGCCGGCACCCACGACCTGGTC
>JBPRGE010000185.1:0-1116 GCA_051418035.1 Candidatus Longimicrobiales bacterium M2_2A_002 | reverse complement strand
TTCATCGTGGCGTAAGTCCGATGGGGACCATAGCGTGACTGATCGAGAAACCAATTACAGGAGAGCAATTATGCTCGACTCGCTCTGTTACTGTGGATACTGTTATCGGTATGGATTCCACTCGTAGACAGTTTCACCATCATCTGTCTCGGAGGCTTGATAATTGACTGAGTGGTCCCAGCCACCATGTCGCCAGAGCTGATCGAACGTCTTCCGCATCACATCCGGGACATCGACATCTGGATTGTCGATTTGGACGCGATTCAACCGTATCTCGTCCTTGGTGAAAGGTCGCACATTGCTGGGTGGTCGGTTTGATCCACTTGGTCGGGAAAGTGTGTACCCCTCGGCACCCAGTATGCTGACGTACACATAGTAGGGCGGGTAGATGTCTGCTTCGTCAAACGTCCCGAGAGCAGTGTGGACGAAGTTCGCTATGAGTCGATCAATAGACGTCCGGAGTTGGGGGTTGTCGCTGGGATACAGAGCTGTGAAGATACCTTCAGTCCACCCGTCCCGATGGATAGCAGTGTATCGCTCCCTCTCGGTGCCATCATGGAAGCGTCGATTATTTTCGGTGATCTTCACCTTCGGTCGTGTTACAGCGTATGCATCACGTTTTTCGAACTGAGGTGGGTGGGGGAGGTCGCCTGCATACCGGTCGTGATGGTCGTCAACGGCTTCCTGAGGAATGACATGGACGACAACCAAGGCTGGGTCCTCGACAATTGTCCCATCGGGAGCTTGTCGGCGCTTCACACGATCCAGCAAATCCTCATAGAGATCATCTACTTCTGACTCAATGTCTACGAACGGTCGATTGGGGTCGACACGGAGGTGTTCCCGGATCAGATCGTTGTTTTCACGATCGCCCACCAAGCTGTTCCGGATTTTCGAGAAGTCCCAAACCGTCGTAGGAATTCCCCATTCCTCGTGGAGCTCCTCTTCAACCCGATCCCGTTTGGTCGTACTGGGGTCTTGTGTTGTGGCGAAAATGTAGAAGTCAAAGTCACGATCGAAGTTCTCAACAGCTGTTTCGATGTCGTCGTGAGCTTTTCCGACCCAATTGTCTTTCTGAACAGAGCAATGGAGAATCCCATCTCGGTCTCCATCGGA
>JBPRGE010000184.1:0-9098 GCA_051418035.1 Candidatus Longimicrobiales bacterium M2_2A_002 | reverse complement strand
CCACGGCCACCAGCGTGGCCAACAGGAACCTGCCGGGGTTCACGCAGCGTCCTCGCCGCCCGGGGTCGGAGGCGGCGCCACAACGCGATAGCCGGCCGATTCGACGGCCGCGCTGAGGTCGTCCGGCCCGCACTGCTTCGGATCGAAGTCGATGTAGGCGGTCTCGGAGGCTCGATTCACGTACACGGCCGTCACGCCCGGCACTCGCGCCACCACCTTCTCGATGGAGGAGCTCGGGCCGGTCTTCCAGAAGTTTGGCCAGGTGCTGGCGCTGCGGCGAGACATGCTGCCGGACGCGTATGTCCGGGAGCTTGAAGGGCTCCACGACCGTGTCCCCCCCTCTGCCGTACGAGAGCGTACGTACCATACTGGAGAACGAGCTGGGGCAGGAGATCGAGGCGGCATTCGCGTCGTTCGACCCGGAGCCCCTGGCGGCGGCCACCATCGCCCAGGTGCACGCCGCCAGGCTGAGCGATGGTCGCGAGGTAGTGGTCAAGGTGCGTCGGCCCGATCTCGAGGCTGCGATCGATCGGGATACGGCCGTGCTGGGGTACGTGGCGTGGCTGGCGGACACCCTCGTTCCGCCGCTCCGACCGCTCGACCTGCCGGCGCTCGTGATCGAGTTCCGGGAGACGCTCCGACGCGAGGCGGACTTCCGGATCGAGGCACGGTCGATCCGGCGCTTCCGGGAGAAGCTCAGCGGAGTGCGCCGGGTCTGGATCCCGGACGTGATCGAGGAACGCACGACGGAGGGCGTGCTCACCATGGAGCATTCGCCGGGTGTGCGGATCGATGCGTACGCGCGCGAGCACCCCGAAGAGGGGCCGGGGCTCGCCGCCGCCGTGGCGGCGCTGGTGCTGAGGCAGATCTTCGAGGATGGACTCTTCCATGCCGATCCTCACCCGGGCAACCTGTTCGTCCTGCCCGATGGACGGCTCTGTCTGGACGACTTTGGCATGGTGGGGGAGCTGAGTGAGTCGATGCGCGTGGGGCTCGGTGACCTGTTGGCGGCCGAGGTGCGCGGGGACGCCGAGGCCGCCGCCGCCGCTTACCTGCGGCTGGGGCTTCCGGGCGGAGATACAGACCGTGACGGGCTGAAACACGAATTCGAACGGTTGCTGGACCAGATGCACGGGCGGCCGCTGCGTGAGATCTCGCTGGGCGAGGAGATGCAGAAGCTGCTGCGGGTAGGAGGTAGCAATCGGATGCGGAACCCGCGCGAGCTCCTGCTCCTGGCACGTGCCTTCCTGATCGCCGAGGCGCTGCTCCGGCGGTTGGACCCCGACATAAACGTGGTCGAGGTGTTCCAGGCCGAGCCCGGCCGACTCGAGGTCCGTCGAGTCGCACCGGAGCGACTCGCTAAGGACGCCACGCAACTCTTCCGCACCCTCGGGAAGGCCTCGTTCGACCTTCCGGCCGGACTGGAGGGCGTGCTTCGGCGAGTCGCGTCCGGGGACCTGGGCCGCGTGCGAGACGAGGCGGTGGCGACGGAGCTCAGAGCGGTGCGTGGCCTGCTGCGCGCGGGGATCATGGCGGTGGCCGGGGGCGCCGGGCTGCTTGCGGGTACGGCCCTCCTTCTCGCCGGGGCCGGCGCGGTGCAGCTGGTCGCGTACGTCGTCGCGGCGGCGGGGGTCGCCGCGCTGGGGCATGCCACTCTGCGTCGCCCCCGTGACTAGCCAGGGGTAACGGAAACGATAGCGCGGTATCCTATGGTTCATGGAGGTTGCAGTCATGCGCAGAACAGGCGGAGGAACGGCGACGATGAGACATTCGCGCCGCGCCCGTTCCTCGGTCACGGAATGTGGTCGGACGCACGGTGTACAGGTGGACCGGCCCTGTTGCGCCGCTCCGCTGGGGCTGGGGTGTACGGCATGTCGCCGTCGGGCCTGCCGCTCGTGAAGTGGGACCCCGAGTTCCGCCGCGTCCTCCGCCAGGCCGAGGCCGTGCCGCGGGAAACGATCGTGGGTCCCTGACCCTCATGGCGGATCGGCCAGAGCTCGGCAACCGGCTCCACCGCATCGGGGTTCCCGTCGTGATCATCGCTGGCGAGTGCGATCGCGTGTTCCCGCCGGGCGAGGCGCTGAAGCTGGCACGGCGGCTCCCGCAGGCACAGCTCCGCATCCTCCCGCGGACCGGACACGCAATCAGTGTCGAGCGGCCGGCGGTGGCTGCGCGGCTCACGGACGAGCTGCTGGACCCAGTCCAGCCCGCCCCGTTCCGTGGGTGAGTGGATCATAGGCCGATGACCCCGAGTCCAAGATCGCGTCGAAGTACTGCGCACCAGGACGAAAGAGCCGGTATGAACGAGCAGGGAGAGATGCGGACAGTAGGGGACCAAGATGCGGCGGGGCTTCTGCGACGGTGTTGTGCCCATCGGAAAGGCCACCACTGCACTTCCTGCGGGCCGGCGGTCTCCCTGGCCTTTCCGCGGTTGGACCACCCGGGAGTGCTCGTGCCCCGGGGCCCGCTCGCCGCGGACGTGCAGGCGCGGGTCGAGGAGATCGCGGGGTGGCCGCTGCGGGGCGAAAACACTGTTAGACTTCTCCTGGACGGGAGCGTCACTTTTGGTGCCATGCTCGCGCTGCTGCGGGACGCGCGGAAGGAGGTGCGGTTCGAGAATTTCATCTTCCGTGCCGATGCCGAGGGGATTGCGTTCGTGGGCGAGCTGCGCCGCCGTGCGGAGGAAGGGGTGGACGTCCGGGTGCTGCACGATCCGTTCGGGTCCCTCATGAGCCGCCGTGCGCCCATCGGGCTCCGCTTCCAGCGCACCCCGGTGCGTGTGCGGGTTTACAACCCGCCCCGTCCGACGCCCGGATTCCTTCGGCGAGGCCGGGACCACCGGAAGCTGGTGGTCCAGGACCGTACCAGGGCCGTTGCCGGCGGCCTCTGTCTGGCGGACGCGTGGCTGGGGAACTGCGTCGAGCGGTGTACCTGGCGTGACTCGGCCGTCCTCGTGGAGGGTGCGGCGGCTGAGGACGCGGCGGATGCATTCGAGGAGATGTGGCGAGCCGGAATCTCGTTCGCGCTCCACCGGCGCGTGGACCGGGGGGCCGCCGCGGGGGCCGACGCCAAGGCGCCGAGGCCGACGGGCACGATTCCGGTGCGCCTGATCGAGGACGGAGGGGGTCGGCGTCGGGTGGAACGGATCCTCACGGAAGTGTTCCGGTCCGCCGAACGGGAGATCCTGGTCACCAACCCGTATGTACTTCCGACCCGCGAGCTGCGGGATGCGCTGGGGGACGCCGTCCGGCGGGGGGTCTCGGTCGAGCTCCTTCTACCGCTGGAGGGAAACCACAGGGTGGTGGCGCGGGCCTCCGAACAGGGGTGGGGAGCGCTGCTCGAGGCCGGTGTCCGGATCTGGCGCTGGACCGGGCCCATGATCCACGCGAAGACCGTAGTGGTCGACCGCGCCTGGACGCTGGTCGGGTCCAGCAACCTGGACCGACTGAGCCTCGTCAGGAACGCCGAGCTGAACTTCGAGATTCACGGCTCGGCCGTGGGCCGGTCAATGGCGGCGGTTTTCACGCACGACCGTCGGCGATCGAGCTCCATGAGCCTCGATGAGTGGCGGGAGCGCCCGGTCCGGCGGCGGGTCGGGGGGTGGCTCGCCGCGAGGCTGCAGCGCTGGCTGTGATCCGCGACCGTCGGCATCTTCGGTGCTCCGCGGATGCACGGTAGCGTGTCGGGCCGGGCCGCCTCACGGAAGGAGCCGGGCCGCCGACATCGACGCCAGCAGCCAGTCCGCCCCGAGGCCGGCTGCCAGGAGTCCGGCCGCTGCCACACCGGCGGTCAGCGCAGGGAGGGGGCCGAGCCCCGGCGGCGGCGTGGGCGCCTCTTCACCTTCAAAGAACCCGGGACCCAGAACCCGCGCATAGTAGAAAAGGGACACGACCGTATTGGCCACCGCGAGGACCGCGAGCCAGCCGTAGCCGGCATCGATGGCGGCACCGAACAGTGCGAGCTTGGCCGTGAAGCCGGCGAGGGGGGGGATGCCGATAAACGAGAGGAAGCTGAGCGCGAGAATCCAGTAGAGCGCAGGGCGGGTCCGGGCGAGCCCCGCGTAGGCGCTCCGGGCGGACTGGCCCCGGAGGGCCACGACCACGCCGAAAGCCGCGAGGTTCCCGAGGACATAGGCGAGGAGGAAAAAGAGGAGCGCTGGAATGGCCAGGTGACTACGCCCCAGCGCCACGAGCGCCATCAGGCCGTACCCCGTCTGGGAGACGGCCGACCAGCCGAGGAGGCGCCGCACATTGTCCTGCCAGAGGGCGGCCAGGTTGCCGAGCGTCATGGTGGCGGCGGCCAGCAGCGCCACCATGGGGCGCCATCCGGCGCCCGTCTCCGGGAAGAGCGCCACGAGTCGCGCCAGCGCGACGAGGGCCGCGACCTTGGAGGCCGCGGTCAGGAACGCGGCGACGGGCGCAGGGGCCCCCTCCGCTACGTCCGGGACCCAGGCGTGCGCGGGGACCGCGCCCATCTTGAACGCCAGCCCGACGGCGACGAGCCCGAGCGCGACGGCGGCGGCGGGCGAGGCGGTCTGGAGCCCGGTGTACGTCGTCGTCGCCGCCAGGCCGAAGAACAGCGCGACCCCGTAGACCATCGCGCCGTTGGTGAGCGCGCCCAGGAGGTAGTACTTGATCGCCGCTTCGCCCGCGGCCTTGGACTGCCTGTGGTAGGCCGTGAGGACGAAGCCGGTCACGGAGGAGAGGAGCACGGCCAACGTCATCTCCATGAGGTCGCTGGCGCCCGCGAGAAGGATCGCCCCCAGACCGGAGAAGAGCAGCAGCGTGTAGTACTCGCCGTGGCGGGGATCGGGGCGGAACCAGTCGACGGAGAACGCGATCGTCGCGACGACGGCGCCGAGGATGAGGAGCTTGGCCCACAGGGCCATACCGTCCACCGCGTACGTGCCAGCGAACGTCAGCCGCTGCGTCTCGGGCATCATGAAGGCCGTCACCACTGCCGCCGCCACGGCCACACCGAATGCGAGCAGCGCCGCCCCGACCTGCCAGCGCCGTGGGGCGAACAGGGCGTACAGCAGGACGACGATGCCGCCCACGGTCAGAACTAGCTCGGGGAGCAGGTCCCCGACCGGCATGGGCATCCCGGGCTGCATCAGCCGGGGCCACCGACCGTCGTGCGCCCCACGATCGCGCCGGCGGCGGAGTCGATCACGTCCAGCAGCCAGGCGGGGGCCACGCCGATCACGACTACGAACACGAGCAGCGCTCCCACCGCCCCGATCTCGACAGCACTCAGGTCGCGCCACGCATCCCACCGCACCGGCAGCTCGCCCAGGAACATGCGCTGGAGCATGTGCAGGAAGAGGGCGGCGGTGATCAGGATGCCAAGCAGGGCGATGGCGGCCAGCCACGGATAGATGGCGAAGGTCCCGACAAAGATCTGGAATTCCGCGATGAACCCGGCCAGCCCCGGCAGCCCGAGGCTCCCGAACGCCGCCACGGCCGTGAAGAAGGTGAAGGCCGGACCCCGGGAAGCGAGGCCCCCGAACTCGTCGATCTCGTAGGTGGCGGCGCGCATCCACACCGAGCCACTGAGGAGGAAGAGCGCGCCCGTGATCAGTCCGTGCGCGACCATCTCTACCGTGGCGCCGGTCAGGGCAAGGGCCCGCGCCGCCTCGTTCCCATCGAGGAGGGCGGCGGCCACGGCGATCCCGAGAACCGTGTAGCCCATGTGGTTCACGCTGGTGTAGGCGATCCGCCGCTTGAGGTTGCCCTGCGCGAGGGCCACGAGGGCGCCGTACACGATGCTCACAACGGCGAGGATGGCGATGGGGAACGCGAACCGCTGGAAGGTCGCCGGCATCATCTGGAGCAGGATCCGCACGAACCCGTAGGTGCCCATCTTGAGGAGCACCCCGGCCAGAATGGCCGAGGCCGGCGCCGGGGCCTCGACGTGGGCGGGCGGCAGCCAGGTGTGGAAGGGCGCCAGGGGCGCCTTGACGGTGAACGCCACCGCAAACCCGAAGAATACCAGCGTCGGTAGCAGGCCGCCTGCCGGGAGCGGCTGCTGCCGGATCAGCTCGGCCATGTCGAAGGTGCGGGGCTCCGCAGCGAGATAGAGACCGAGGATGGCGAGCAGCATCGCCAGCGAGGCCGCCAGGGTGTACAGGAAGAACTTCAGCGCCGCCCGCCGCGCCCCTTCGCCGTGGCCCCACCCACCGATCAGGAAGTACATCCCCACGAGGCTGAGATCCCAGAACACATAGAAGAGGAAGAGGTCGAGTGCGAGGAAGACCCCCAGTGAGATGCATTCCAGGAAGAGGAAGAGCGCGAAATAGGTCCGAGGCCGGCCCCGCAGATCGACCGGGTACAGAATGGAGACGACGAAGAGGAGCGCTGCCATGGCGGCGAGCGGGAGGGAGATCCCGTCCACGCCCACCACGTACCCGACCCCGAGGGTGGGAATCCACCGTGCGGCCTCCACCATTTCGAATCCGCCGGTGCCTTCGAACCGCAGCCACACCGCGATGAGGAGCGCAAGCGGGACCGCGGCGATCCCGGCGGCCGTGTATCGGAGCACTCGCTCGTCCCGGGCGGGAAGGACCATCACCAGCAGCGCCCCGGCGAGGGGGAGAAAGATCGAAAGTGTCAGCACCATATCATCTCAGGAACAGGGTGACCGCGACCGCCCCGAGCAGCCCGGCGGCGACGATGACGTAGTAGTGGTGCGCCATCCCGGTCTGGAGGCGTCTCGACCAGCCGCCGGCCCAACCCACCGCGCGGGCGGTTTCCTCCACGGCACGATCCACCGCGCCGTCATCGAGGACCCGGGAGGCGCGCGCCGTGGAGAGTGTGGTGCCGGTGAGTCCCCAGACGACCCCCTCGATGCCGCGTTCGCCCCACGCTCCGAAGAACCACGACGCGCCGCGGCCGACGGCCGCTGCCCGCCGTACGCCGGCGTCCACCACCCGGTCGTCGAATACCGCAAGCGTTCGGGCCAGTGCCAGCGTGGGGCGGCCCACGGCAGCCCTGGCCAGCGCCGGGATCCCAAGCCAGTCCGCTGCGTGCCTCCGGGCGGAATCGGGGACCCCGAGCGTGAACAGGGCCGCCCGGCGCCAGAGGAGCCACACCAGAGCTGCGGCCACGGCGATCGCTCCTACGGCTGCCCAGAGCCCCCAGGGCTCGCCGTGCGGGAGCCCCCCCTCCGGAGCGGCCGCCTCGACGAGCGGCTCGACACCAGGAAGCCACAGGACCGAGAGGAGGACTGTGAACGCGGCCAGCGTCGCCAGGCCCGCCGTCTCCCCGGAGTGCGGTTTCCGCCCGGCCTGACCCGGCTCCCGTGCGAAAGCCAGCAGGTGCAGTCGTGCCGTGTAGAATGCGGTGAGCAGGCCCGACAGCAGGGCCAGGCCTCCGGTCCAGACGCTGACCCCGAAGGCCGCCGCCACGACTACCTCTTTCGTCCACGCGCCTCCAAGAGGGGGTACGGCGGCCAGGGCGAGCATGCCGATCCCGAAGAGAAGCGCGGTGCTGGGGAGGGCACGGCCCAGGCCCATGCGCCGCAGGTCTCCGCTCCCGGCGGCGTGGATGGCCACGCCCGCCCCGAGGAACAGGAGGGACTTGAACGCGGCGTGGGCGACCAGATGGGAACCGGCCGCGGCGGCGGACCCGGCCCCGGCCGCGAGGAACATGAGACCGTACTGGGACGAGGTGGACCCCGCGAGCGACCGCTTGATGTCTCCTTGCAGCGCGGCTACCACCCCTCCGGCGAGGGTGGTAGCCAGCCCGAGGGCCATGGCGGCGGGACCGAACCAGCCGGTGACCGCCAGGGTCGGCGAGAGGCGGATGAGCACATAGGCCCCGGCGGCCACGAGCGTGGCGGAATGGAGCAGCGCCGAGACCGGGGTGGGGCCGGCCATGGCGGAAAAGAGCCAGGGCGAGAACGGGAGCTGGGCGGACTTGGCCGCGGCCGCCAGGAGGACTCCCCCGGCGACCACATGCAGAGCCGGGGTGGGGAGACCCGCGAGGGCGCCGTAGTCGAGCGAACCGGCTGCGGAGAACGCCGCGCCGGCCGCGAGATAGAGTCCGAGATCGCCGAAGCGGGTGGTCAGGAACGCCTGCCGTGCCGCTCGCCCCGTGGCAGGGTCGCGCCAGCGATGCCCGATCAGGGCCCAGGAGAGAGCGCCGACGAGCTCCCAGCCGAAGAGGAGGGTGAGGAGGTCGCCCGCGAGCACGAGGATCTCCATGGCGGCCACGAAGAGGAGCATGAGGCCGAGCAGCCTTCGGGGGGCAGGCTCGTCCCGGTCGGCTGCGGCGTAGGCGGCAACGGGGGCGGCCACCGCTGGCACCAGGATCACCATGACACGCCCGAACCCCTCGGCGGCGAGGCGGGGCCCCAGGGCGGGACCCCACGCCCAGGCGAGCGGGTTACCCGCGAGCACCGCCCAGACCGCGGCAGCCACCGTGGCGAGCAGCGTCCCCACGGCCACTATGGCCGCTGCTCTCCGGGTGCCACGGACGGCCACCATCAGTACGGCGCCCCCCAGGGGGACGAGGATCGGGAGCGCCGTCATGCCTTCAGCTTCTTCAGCTTTTCGGTGATGTCCGCCTTGCGGACCCGGTAGATGTTGATGACCAGCGCAAAGCCGATCGCCGCTTCCACCGCCATGACGGTGAAGAGTACCACCACGAGCATCTGCCCCTTGGGCGCTCCGGCCGTCGTGTTAGCCCAGAAGGCGAGGGCGGCCAGCATGGCGCCGTTCAGCATCAGTTCGAGACCCATCATGATCATCACGAAGGACTGCTGGCTCAGCGCGCCGTAGACGCCGATCCCGAACAGTCCGGCCGAGACGAGGAGGAGCGCTTCGAGGCTCACTGGTCCACCTTCCTCTCCGGGCGCGGTAGGTTAGCCGTGCTCAGATAGGCTTCGGCGTCCGGGTGGAGAGAGCCGAGTTCGCTTGCCCCTCGAGGGCCCGCATGAGACCCGCTCCTCCGCCCGGCGTGGAAGGCCCCAACCGACCACAGGGTGTAGCGCCACGGCACCTGAAGCCGAGAGCGCCTTTCAGTGAGCGATCGGTGAGACCTTCCAACGCCGGAGCGAGAGAGAGATCCCTTGCTCGGAGGTGAGGCATGGAAGGACTG
>JBPRGE010000183.1:0-10131 GCA_051418035.1 Candidatus Longimicrobiales bacterium M2_2A_002 | reverse complement strand
GGATCGTGGATCGTGGATCGTGGATCGTGCACCCATGCACTCGGGCACTCCTCACCCCATCCGCTCGAGCGCCGCCTCGGCGAGCCGGCGGGCGTCGGAGTTCGGGTACCCGTCGACCACGCGACGGAAGTACTCCCGTGCCCGCTCCCGCTCGCCCTGCTGCTCGGCGATGACACCGGCCCGGTAGAGCGCCCGGGGCGCGGCATCGGAGTCCTGGTACCGGCGGACGACCTCGTCGAAGGTGTTGAGCGCCCGGTCGAACTCCTCTTCCATGACGTACGTCTCGCCGACCTGGAAGAGCGACTGGGGGGCCAGTGGCGTTTCCGGGAAGCTGTCCACCACCGCCTGGAACGCCTGACGCGCCGTTCGCGCGTTGCCCCGGTCCTTCTGCTCCAGCCCGATCTGGTAGAACTCCTCGGCCATGCTGAAGGTGTCCCGGCCGCCGGTCGCGCCCGCACCGGCGTCCGCCGGCTCGCCGCCGCCCGCCGCGGGACGCTGCTCGCCCGACGTCTGCCCGAGGGCCGCCGACAGCTGCTGGTCGAACTGGTTCAGGCGGACCTGGACCTGCCCGGTCAGCTCGCCGACCTGCACGAGCTGGTCGCGGAGCTGCGCCAACTGGTTCGCCAGCTCGCCGCGGACGTTCATGAGCCGCGTCGTCGTGACCTGGAGCGAGTCCAGGATCTGCCGGTTCTGCATCTGCAGGATCTCGAGGATCGAGTCCTGACGCGCCTCGACCCGGCTCAGGTCCTGCCGGACGTCCCGGATGTCGCCCTTGGTGGCGCAGCCGGTCAGGCCGACCACCGCGAGGATCACCAGCGGCAGGGCCCCATGCACAAGCCGGCGGGCGCGGCCGGAGCCGCGCCCACCGGTCTCGTGCTCGGAGGTGAAGCCCGGGCTCACGACCCGTCCGAGCTGCCCATGCCGGTGCCCTCCGGATTCCGCATCCGGTCGCCACCGGCGATCACCGTGAACTCGTCGCGCCGGTTCTTGGCCCACGCCTCCTCGTTGCTCTCGTTCACGAGGGGACGGTCCTCACCGAAGCTCACTGTCGTGATCCGCGACGCGGCGATCCCGAAGTTGACCAGGAAGTCCTTGGCCGCCTCGGCACGACGCTGACCCAGTGCCCGGTTGTACTCCACGGAGCCGCGCTCATCGGCGTGGCCCGCGACCCGGATCCGGACGTTCGGGTTGGCCCGGAGCACCGCCAGCTTCTTCATCAGCGCGACCTCGCCCTCCGGCAGGATCTCGGAGCGGTCGAAGTCGAAGAAGATCATCTGATGGATGATCGCCTTCGCGGCCTCGGTCTCCGCCATGATCGCCTGCTCGCGGGCCTGTGCCGCCGCGATGCTGTCCTGGCGGGCCTGCTCGCGCAGCGCGGCGAGGCTGTCCTGCATCGCCTGCAGGCGGGCCTGCTCGATGCTGTCCTGACGCATCTGCTCCAGCTCCTCCGGCGTCGGGCCTTCCGGCTCCGGCGGCCCACCACAGGCGGCAGCGCCACCCAGCGCCAGAGCAGCCACCACGACAGGGATCGTGAGACGGTGCTTCATTGCGTGTTCTCCTCGTTCTGGTTTGACATTACGTGCCGAGTCCAACCGTACGCCTGCATACCGCATCAATCATTGTGCCGCCATCATCGTGCCGCCGTGAGCTCGCTCGCGTCCAGCAGCACGGGCGACCACCCCGGCATCCGGTACCGGCCGCCGGTGACCAGCGGGCGGATCCTCCCGGTGACCAAGTCAATAACATACAACCCCATCCCGTCGTCGCGCACCCCGCTGAACACGATGTGCCGTCCATCGGGCGCCCATGACGGGTCCTCGCTCCGTCCCTCGGCCGTGATCTGCTGCACCGTGCCGCCCGGCCGGTCCGCGCTGGCGACCATCACCTGGAACACGCCGCCCCGGGACCGGCCGTGGAAGACGATCTGCGATGTCTTCGGCGACCATTCGGGGGAAGTGTAGTAGCCGGGCCCCCCGAGCTCGAACGGCGTGATGAGCACGGCCTCGCCGCCGTCCGCGGGCATGGTGAAGATGTGGGGGTTGCCGAGCCGGTCCGACTGGAACACGATCCGTCGCCCATCGGGGGAGTACGACGGGTGCATGTCGATCCGCGCGCCGCGGCTCAGCCGACGGAGGCAGCAGTCCCGCCGCAGGTCGTAGTCGTGGATCTCCATCCCGCCATCGATCCACAGCGCCATGGCCAGCCGGTCGCCGGTCGCGCTGTACGCCGGGGTCTGGGCCGGGAGCCCGCGCTCCGTGAGCGTCCGCTCCCGTCCCGTCACCATGTTCCGCTCCACGATCCGGTCGCTCTCCACGTAGTCCGTCGCGCTGAACGCGATCCGGGTCCCGTCCGGCGACCACGTGGGCGAGTAGATGGACTCATCCTCGGTTATCCGGCGCAGGTTCTCGCCGTCCGAGTCGACCACCAGCAGCTCGTGGGCCCCATCGGACCGGAGCCGCGTCATCACCACCCGGGTGGCGGCGATCCCCGGCTCGCCCGTGGCCCAGCGGACCACCTCGTCGGCGGCGGCGTGGACGGACATGCGGAAGTCCGGGTCGTCCATGGCCGGCAGCTCGAAGTACCGGAGCTCGCGGACCGAGCCGTAGACGACGTCGTGGAGCGCCATCCGCAGCCCGTACCCGCCGGCCTCCGTCCGCTCCATGGACCCCGTCACCAGGTAGACCACGCCCAGGTCGTTCCACGCCGCGTAGTCCGGCGGCCCGGACCGGAGCGACGACGGGAGGTTGAACATCATCTCGAACCGGTCCGAGTAGTCCAGGTCCCGCCGGACGATCCGGTGGACCTCCTCCGCCACCCGGCCGACCCCCTGCCCGGTGAACGGCTGGACCGCGACCCGGTCCCGGTACTGGGTCTGGTAGACCAGGCGCAGTCGGACGCCCGCCGGCATGGTCGTGTCCGGCTCCTGGGCCGCGGCGGCCGCGGGCGCGAGCAGCGGGCCCAGCAGCGCCGCCAGGGCGAGGACCGCGGCCGGGATGGCCGCGCGGGTCGGCGCCCGGCGGGTCGCGTGCCTCACGGCCCGGCGGGTCGCGTGGCGCGTCGTCTCGAACGGTCGCGCGGAGCTGGACGGGGTCGTACGGTCTTCGGTCATCGCGGCGGCTCTACCTCCAGTAGCACGGGTAAGTACGGGTTGGCGTACGCGTCGGGGAGCGGCCCGAAGGCGCCCTGCTGGCCGGCGGTCTCCACGGCTCCCTGTACGGTGAAATCGAAGCGGATGTTCCCCGACGACTCGGCCATCCGGATATTGCGGACGGACCCGTCCGGCAGGATCTCGAAGTAGACCGTGCCCCGGGGTCGGCTCCCCTCGTCCTTCCAACGAATGTAGCGGTAGAGCTGGGTCGAGATATTGGCCAGGTAGTCGGGGAACGGGAACTCCAGCCCCTCGGTGGACAGGTTCACCGGCGCGTTGCCCTCGGCGTCGGTATCCTCCGGCGCCTCGTCCGTCGGCTGCGGCTGCGGCTCCGGCGTGTCCGGCGGCTTCTCGATGTCGGGCTCCGGCTCCCGCTCCGGCTCGGGCGGCTCCTCCCGGGCCTCGGACTCCGGCTCGGGCTCCGGCTCCGGCTCGGGCTCCGGCTCCACCGGCGTCGGTCGGGGCTCCGGCTCGTCGGGCGGCGGGGTCGGTCGGGGCTCCATCATCTCCGGCGCCGCGACCAGGTTCACCCGGTACGTCTCGAACTGGATCGGCTCCGGCGGACGCGCGAAGACCACGAGCGGCACCAGCACCACCGCGTGCAGAGCCAGGGAGATCCCCAGCGCCCGGGAGTCCGGGCCACGCCTCATCGATCCGGCCGCCTCGGGGGCGTCTCCAGCACCAGGTTGACCTGCGCGACGTCCAGCTCACGGAGCAGCCCGAACAGCTCCATCACCTGGCCGTACGCCACGCGACGGTCCCCGCGCACGAAGACCGGCGCGCCCTCCCGGTCCTCCATGTAGCCGGGGAAGATCTCCAGGAACTCCTCCTGCGACGCCAGCGCGACGTCATCCAGGAAGATCGAGCCGTCCTCGCTGATGGTGACGATCACGCCCTCCGTCTGCGTGATCGGCCCGGCCTCCGCCCGCGGCAGCTCCACCTCCACACCGCCCTGCAGGATCGGCGCGGTGATGATGAAGATCACCAGCAGCGTGAACGCCACGTCCACCAGGCTGGTGACGTTGATGTCCGCGGTGAGCGGGAGTCGGGAGCGATCGCGCTGGCCGGGCTGCCACATGGCGGGCTACGCTCGCTTCGCTCGCAAGTGGCGGCCGTTGGCCGCAAGTCGCCGTGCGCCGCCTGCGGCGGCGTCCGGCAAGTGGCGGAGCCGGAAGCCCCGCAAGTCGCTCGCCCTGCGGGCTCGCAAGGCGCGCCCTCCGGGCGCAGGGCGCTCACTTCGTTCGCAAGGCGCTCGCTTCGCTCGCAGGTCGCGCCGTCGGCGCAGGACGCTCACTTCGTTCGCAAGGCGCTCGCTTCGCTCGCAGGCGGCGCGACGCGGCCGCGCCAGGTGGACCCGCCCGCACATCCGCCGGGAGGCTGAACGCCTGACGCCCTGCGAGGGCACGGCCCGAGCGGTTTGCGAAGGCGCCGCCTGCGAGGTCGAAGACCGAGCGATCTGGGCGGGCGCAGCCCGCCCGACTTGCGCGACCGAAGGGAGCGCCACTTGCAGCGCCCCCGGCGCTGCGACTTGCGAGGCGCAGCCGAGCGACTTGCGCCGGGCCCGCGCGGCGCGCCTCACAGCAGCCTCTCCTTCGCCAGTGTCCCCACGAACTCCGACGCGAACCCTTCCAGCTCGCCGCCGAAATAGTTCAGCCGGCTCACGAAGTAGTTGTACCCGATGACGGCGGGGATGGCGACGGCCAGTCCGGCCACGGTCGTGACCAGCGCCTCGGCGACGCCCGGCGCCACGGCGCCGATGTTCGCGCTGCCGGTCGCGGTGATCCCGAGGAACGCGTTCATCACGCCGATCACGGTGCCCATGAGTCCGAGCAGCGGCGAGACGTTCCCGATGACGGCGAGCCACACGAGCCCGCCGGCCAGGTCGTCCCGCTCCTCGGACTGCCCCTTCTCGAGCACCAGCCGCATCGCCTGCAGCTGGGCCTCGGAGAGCCCGCCGCTGTCGACGTTCTCGTTCTGCAGCGCGCCGGGCCGGAGGTCGTTGAAGAACTCGAGCCCCTGCTTGAAGACGCGGGTGTACGGCGAGTCCGGGAGCCGGGCCAGTGTCCGGTACGCGTCCCGGAGCTGCTGCGTCTTCTCGATCGCCTGCAGGAACCGGTTGCCCTGCCGGTTCAGCTTCCGGAACTGCTGCCACTTCCAGACCATGACGGCCCAGCTCGCCAGCGAGAAGAAGGCGAGGACCACGAGGATGATCTGCGTGGCGGCGGTCCCGCCCAGGATCATGTCCATGGGACCCTGCGGTGCGGGTCCCAGTTGGGCCAACAGCTTCACTGATCCGTCCCTTCCTCCGCGATGTGTGCCAGCGTGCGACGGAGCCCTTCGTCCAGCGACGTCCCGGGGGCCCAGCCCACGTCCTTCAGCTTTCCGTTGTCCAGCGACGAGTGCTGCACCTCACCGGGTCGCGCCGCCGCGGGCCGCACCCCGACCTCGTTCTCCCCGGCGGCCATGATCGCCTCCGCCAGCGCGTTCACCGACGTCTCCACGCCGGTCCCCACGTTGTACGCCCGCTCGTCCAGCGCCGTTCCGACGCCGTCGAGCGCCAGGTCGCTGGCCACCATGTTCGCGGCCACCACATCGCCCACGTACACGTAGTCCCGGGTCTGCTCGCCATCGCCGAACACCGTGAGCGGCTCGCCGGCCAGCACCCGCTTCCCGAAGATCGCCACCACGCCGGCCTCGCCGTGGGGGTCCTGCCGCGGGCCGTACACGTTGGAGTACCGGAGCGCGACGTAGTCCAGGTCGTGGATCCGGGCGTAGTAGTACAGGTACTGCTCGCCCGCCAGCTTCGTCACGCCGTACGGACTCTCCGGCAGCTTCGGCGCCGTCTCCGGCGTCGGCCGGACCGAGGGCTCGCCGTACACCACGCCGCCCGACGAGATGAAGAGCACCCGGCTGTCGTGCCGGCGTGCGTTCTCCAGCACGTTCAGCAGCCCATCGATATTGATCCGGGCATCCCTGCGCGGGTCCGATACCGAGACCCGCACATCGATCTGGGCCGCGTGGTGGTTCACGAGGTCGAACCCGACGTCCGCGAAGAGCGCCGACAGCTCCGGGTCGCCGATCCCCATGTGCAGGAACTCCGCGCCCCCGGGCAGGTTCGACCGGCGACCGCTGGACAGGTCGTCCACGATCCAGACCCGGTCGCCCCGCTCGAGGTACGCGTCCGCTACGTGACTCCCGATGAACCCCGCCCCACCCGTGACCAGCACCTTGCGACTCATGCGCGCTCAGACCTCGTCCGTTCGGTAGTACATGGAAAACGAGCCACCGGACCACACCGTCGGATGCAGGAAGCCGGACCCGCGGGAAGGCACGGGTCCGGCCTGCGGTCGGTACGGCGGTCGATGGCGGCTACTGGTCCTGGACCGTGTGGGTCCGGCGGACCTGGATCCCGTCCTCGAGGCTCGGCAGCATCAGCCGGTCGACCATCACCGTCGCCACCCCGGGCCCGACGCGCACGACCTTCAGCAGCGCCACGTCCTCCGTCGGGAGCTCCTCGATGTCCGACAGGAAGTCGCCCATGCCGCGGGACCGCGCGGCCCGCTCCGGGAGGTAGGCGGTGAACACGTCGCCGACCTGCACGCCGTCATCCGCGCCCCGGTCCACGAAGCCCACGTCGCCGATCCCGGGCAGCGGCGGGTCGCCCATGATCTCGATGACCTCGCCCTCGAGGTCCCAGCCGGCCTCGCTGCCCACCGGCTGCGCCTCCTCCACCAGGAAGTCGGGGTACATCGGCATCCGCACGGCCACGTGGCCCGGCAGGATCGGACCGTACTGGGTCTCGATCCGGGCGAAGATCACCTCGTCCTCCAGACGCGTGACCCGGACGACGCCGGTCGGCTCCAGCACCCGGCCGCCCGCCATCCGCTTCCCGACGCGGATCAGCAGCAGCCGCTGGTCCAGCTCCGGCCGCGTGTCGCCCTCGTAGCCCAGGTAGACCTCGTCCCGCGGGTGCGCCGTCACCGGGCTGCCCACCACGCGGTTCTCGCGCAGCGCGCCGATGAACTCGCCCAGGATCTCCAGTGCGTCCGGGTCATCGATGAACGGCGCCGACAGGAACTCGCCGGACCGGACCGGGACCCGCTCCATGACCGGCTCCGAGAGCACGGTGGGGTCCGAGGTCTCGCCGGCCGGCGGTGTGGGCGGTCGGCGGTAGAACACCGTCCGGGCCGGCGGCTCCGGCGTCGGCCGCTGCACGGCGACCTGCCGCCGCTGCGGCGCCGGCTCCGTGTCCCCCCGGATCCCGGGGATCACCAGCACCTCGTCCGGATAGATCCAGTGCGGGTCCTCCACGACCGTGGTGTTCGCCTCGTAGATCGTGGGCCAGTCGAAGGGGTTGGCATAGTAGGACCCGGCAAGGTCCCAGAGGGTGTCGCCCCGCTTCACTACGTGCTCCCGCTCCACCGGCTCCTGCGCCACCAGCGGCGTCGCGATCAGCAGCCCGATGAGGCACGCTACCCGTTTCATGGTGAGCTCTCCTTCCAGAGCAGATCCTGTCACGTGTGCGCGGGCCGCCGTCCGCCCGCCGGAACCGTCTCGACTTCGGTCATGGACGTCCGGGCGGACCCCGATGCGGTAGGGAGATCGACGGTAAGCTACCCCCCAAGTCCGGACGTGTCAATCTGTTAGCCCGCCCACCGCGCGACGCAGCACCAGCGCGTCCTCCCGGGGGCGCGTGTAGTACCCCTTCCGCCGGCCCACCCGCTCGAATCCGTGGGCCGCGTAGAGCCGCTGCGCCGCCTCGTTCGATTCCCGGACCTCCAGGAACAGCTCCCGGACGCCCCGCTCCCGCAGCCACTCGACGACCGTGTCCACCAGCCGGCTCGCGATCCCCTGCCGGCGGTGCCCCGCGGCCACCGCCACGTTCCCCAGCTCCGCCTGGTCCAGCACCGCCCATACGACCGCGTAGCCCGCCACCCGTCCGCCCGCCACCGCCACCCACAGCCCCGACCCGTGCCGCTTCAGCAGGCTCCGGAACGTCGAAGGCGTCCACGGCACCGCGAACGACGTCCGCTCGATGGCCAGCACCGCGTCCAGGTCGCCGGGCTCCATCGGCCGGATCACGATGTCCGTCCACCCCGCACCCGGCCGGCCGCCCGCCTCCCGGCGCGTCGTGCTCACGACCCCGTCACCCCTTCACCCCCCGCTCCGCGCTGGAGCCCCGGACGTACAGCGGCTCCCACGCGCCCGGCTCCTCCACACGGCCCGCCGCCGGGTACCGGTCCGCCAGCCAGAGCAGCGCCGCCGCCCGCGGCCGGAGCAGCGCGCCCGTGAGCTCCGCATCGATCCCCGCCTCGAAGCACGCGGCCTCCAGCTCCGACGCGTACCGCTCCACACCCTCGCCGACCAGCACGACCCCACCGGCGCCCGGCGCGGACCCGGCGCCCGGCGCGGACCCGGCGCCCGACGCCCGGTCCAGCGATCCCGCCAGCGCCTCGACCACCGCCTCCACCGACCCCACCCGCGGCGCCAGCACCTCCGTCAGCGCCCCGCCGCCCACCGACCAGCACCCCGCGTACACCTCGCCGCGACGGGCATCGAAGAGCCCGCAGACGGGCGCCGCCGGCAGCGCCGAGGCCCCGGCAGCACGGCCACCGTCGGCTGCATCACCGCCGCTGGCTGCATCACCGCCGCTGGCTCCCGCACCGCCGACTGCTCCCGCACCGACCACCGGCGCGGTCACCAGCGCCAGCAGGCTGGAGTACGCCAGGAGCGGGACGCCCAGCGACGTCGTCAGTCCCTTCGCCGTCGCGCCGGCCACCCGGACGCCCGTGAACGAGCCCGGCCCCGCGCCGACCACAACGCCGTCGACCTCCGACCGGTCCACACCGGCCGACCGGAGCGCCTCGTCCAGCGCCGGGAGCGCCCGGGCCGCGTGCCGCGTCTGGACGCCGAGCTCGACCTCGGCCAGGAGCCCGCCGCCACGGCCCACCGCCACGCTGCCCACCCGCGTCGATGTCTCGATGGCGACCCGCACCGGCGCGCGCTGCCCGCTCATGGCCGACCTCCGGGGCCTGTCCGCTTCGTCCCGCTCATCCGGCCACCCCCGCGCGATCCGACTCGCCCGCCTCGCCCGCACCGCCCGGCGACTCCGGCAGCGCCGGCACTTCCGGCGCCCGCCCCAGCCGGCGCACCTCGATCCGCCGGAGGGTGGTCGCGGCCGCGTCGTCGCCGGGGAACGACAGGGTGACCTCCCAGCGGTCCGGCGGCAGCAGCGTCTCCGCCCGCTCCGGCCACTCCACCAGCACGACCTGGCCGTCCCCGCCCAGCTCCTGCCACCCCAGCTCCCAGACGTCGTCCGGGTCCTCGAGCCGGTAGAGGTCCAGGTGGTGGACGCGGACGCCCTCGCCGTCGTAGCTGAAGAGCAGGTTGTACGTCGGCGACGGCATCGACGACGTCACTCCCGCGCCCCGGGCCACCGCCCGCGCCAGCACCGACTTCCCCGCCCCCAGCGGCCCCCGCAGCGCCACGAAGAGCGGCACCGGGATCGCCCCGCCCGCCGCGGCCTCGCCCACACGGCGACCCCAGCCCTCGAGCGCGGGCTCGGTCAGGACGGCGGACGCTGTGATCTCGATCTCGGACACGTGGCTCATCGGCTCAGGGATCTCTCCATATCGGTCACGCGGCGGCGCGGCGAGTCATCACGCGGCGACGCGGCGGCGTAGCGTTACGGCCAAAGTAGCAGGACGCGTGGCTCGGGACAGCGCCGGGCCGCTCCATCATCCCGGCGCTCTCATTTTTCACACGGAGCCACAGCGACACGGAGACACGGCGATGGGTGTTTGTTTGCTGCCGAACGCCCCGGCGGGTGGAACCCACACTGCGGCCCGACCACGCCGGAGAAAACAAAAAATAGGAGTCCAGCTTCAGCCGCGAATCCCGACTCCCTCCGGCAGCGTGGCCCCACCCGCGGTGCCGCCGTGTAAACCCTCGCTGCGTCGCCGCGCCGCCGCGTGAAATCCTCT
>JBPRGE010000182.1:0-1932 GCA_051418035.1 Candidatus Longimicrobiales bacterium M2_2A_002 | reverse complement strand
GTATCCCAGCAGCCCTGAGACAAAAGTACTGAAGTAGAGGACGGGTATAGAGAGGATTGTTGAGATAAAGAATTTTCTTTTGAACATCTCCTCATGGTGTTTATGTCCGTGTCCTGAGTCATGGTCAGAATCGTCGCCGTGCACGGCAGCACTGAGGAACATCGCCGGGCCATCATTCTCTCCGTTGACGACCGTGACCGGAATGTCGATCCGGTCGCCGTGGAAACTTGTTCCCACCGAATAGCGGAACTGGCACTTCTCTCCGGGTGAGATGGTTCGGCCGCCGACCTCAATCGGTTGTGTCGCGGGTCCAGTCATTGAGAATCACTCTCTGACTGCTCTGAATGTGCCTGCGCTGCACGTCCACTGGTTCTACCCAGGAATCGTGGAACCGCCTCGCAGTATGACTCGTATTCACCCCCGTACTGCTCGCGGAGCCACGGCTCTTCGGCTAGTGGTGCGAGCAGGAACCACAGGATTCCACCGATAACGAGAATGACCGTTTGAATCGAACCTGCGAGGAGGCCTCCGCTGGCGAGCATGGTGATGAACCCCACATACTGTGGATTGCGAGAGAAGCGATACGGTCCCTCAGTTTGAAGGTGGCCTTCGAGACCACTGCTCTCCCAGAATCCGAGTGTCCACATCGCCCAGATAGACAGCGTTGTGCCTGCTACGAAAACAAGCACACAGACGAGTTGCACCACCACCGGTGGTTCGTACCAGTGCCACCAGTCGAGGTATGCAATGCCGACCAGACCCACGACGTATAGCGTCCAGGCGGTCCAGCTGACCCAGAACGTCCAGTTCCGCGTCCCGTGCGGCCAGAACCGGAATGTCGGACTGACGATGGTGGCAAGGAGGCCACCCAGTAGGAGTCCCCCGGATAGGAGACCGACGCTGAACAATGTCTGTGTCGCCTGGAGTGCCATAGGGATCACGCACCAATGCCGGGCACGGAAATATCGGCGCTGCGGAGACGACGGGCGTTGATAGCGACGATGATTGTCGAGAGAGACATGAACACCGCGGCGATCGCCGGCGACAGCAGGATACCGATAGGCGCGAGGACTCCGGCAGCGAGTGGGAGCGCGAACACGTTGTAGCCGGTCGCCCAGACGAGGTTCTCCCGCATCTTCCGGTAGCTCGCCCTCGAGAGCTTGACGAGACGGACGACGTCCAGGGGGTTGTTGTCGACAAGGATAATGTCGCCTGACTCGATGGCGACGTCCGTTCCCGAGCCGATCGCGGTCCCGACGTAGGCGACCGCCAGGGCGGGCGCGTCGTTGACGCCGTCGCCGACCATCATGGCCTTCCGACCCTCGGCCTGGATGGCCTCCACGGCGTCCGACTTGTCCTCGGGGAGGACCCCGGCGCGGACGTTCTCCGGCTCGATGCCGACCCGTTCGGCCACCGCCCGGGCGGTCCGCTCGTTGTCGCCGGTGATCAGCATCACGTCGACGCCGCGGGCCCGGAGGGCCGCCACGGCCTCCTCCGCGGTGTCCTTGACCGTGTCCGCGTCGGCGACGACGCCGAGGAGTTCGCCCCGTGCGTCGCCGTCGGTCGTCCCGGCGGGGACGCTCGTCCCGGCGGGGACGCGACCGACCAGCATCGCCGTCTTCCCCTCGTGCTCGAGCCGTTCCATCGGCTCGGCGGCCGGCGCGGGGTCGATTCCCGCCTCGCGCAGCAGCCGGCGGTTGCCGACGAGCACCTCCCCCCCCTCGACCGTCGCCCGGACGCCCTGCCCGGGGACGTTCTCGAACGCCTCGGTGTCGGGGAGGTCGAGCCCACGCTCGCGGGCCCCCTCGACGATGGCGCGGGCCAGCGGGTGCTCGCTGTCGCGCTCCGCGGCGGCGGCCAGCCGGAGCACGCCGTCCGCGTCGAGCCACTCGCGCTCGCGTCCGGCCAGCCGCCCGCCGTCGGTCGCGGGCG
>JBPRGE010000181.1:0-12335 GCA_051418035.1 Candidatus Longimicrobiales bacterium M2_2A_002 | reverse complement strand
ACCAGCCCCACCCCCACTACCAAGCGGGCTCACCTAGCCCGCACTGAAATACTTCGCGTCCGGATGGTGAATCTCGATGGCGGCCGTCGAAAGCTCGGGCACCAGCGCACCCGCACCCGTCAGCTCCATCCCGAGCTTCTCGCGGGCGGGGAGCAGGTCGAAGAGGATGGCGTGCTGGGTGTGGTCCGGGCACGCGGGGTAGCCCCAGGCGTAGCGGAGCCCCCGGTCGTCGGGGATCCCCCACTCCTCGCGCATCCGGCGGTGGACCCACTCGGCCGCGGCCTCGGCCAGCCGCACGCCGAAACCGTGGAGGTAGTACCCCTCGGTGTACTCGCCCTCCTTCATCTTCGTCTGCGACTCCTCGAGCAGCGAGTCGGAGACGCTCACGATGAGGAAGCCGACGTAGTCCACGGGCTCCGCGACGGTGGCGACGGGGGCGTCCGCCCGTTCCGCGCTTTCCGCCTCCGCGCTCTCCGCGCCTTCCGCGCCCTCCGCTCCTTCCGCCGCTTCCGCGCCCCTGAAGTAGTCGCTGAGGCAGAGGTTCTCGCGCCCCTCCTGGCGGGGGAAGTCGAACCGGGCGACCTCCTGCGCCGGGTCCTGCGGGTCCTTCACGACGACGTCGTCGCCCTCCGCCTGCGCGGGCCAGAAGCCGTACGCGGCGCGGACCCGGGCCCGGCCACCGGCCAGCGCTTCCTTCCTGTAGCGCTCCAGCCGCGGCTCGAACTCCTCTTCCTTCAGCCGCTCGTACTCCTCGCCCCGGGCGTTCTTCGCGCCCCAGTGCAGCCGGTAGAGGGTGTTCAGGTCGATGAGCGGGTACAGCTCCCGGAGCGGGATCCGGTCGATGACCTTCACGCCCAGGAACGGCGGCTCGGGGATGTCCACGTCGCGGGAGGGGCCCGGGCGCTCCGCGGGCCGCATGTCCTTCGCCTTCTCCTTCAGCTCCGCGCGGCGCTCGGTCCGCTCCCGGATCTCGTCCAGGCGACGGGCGGTGAAGCCGGCCGCGTCGTCGCCGACCAGCGCCTCCACCACCGCGAGCCCCTCGAACGCGTCCTTGCAGTACCAGACGCCGGGGCCGTACAGCTCCGACTGCTCCTCGTCCACGAACGCCGCAGAGCGGACGAAGCTCGGGTTGATCGCCGCGCCGCCGCACATGACCGGGAACGCGAGCCCCCGCTGGTGCAGCTCCTGCACCGCCGCCGGCATCTGCTTCGATGTGCTGACCAGGAGCGCGGAGAGCCCAATGACGTCGGCGTCCACCTCCTCGGCCTTCGCGATGATGTCGTTGACGGGGACCTGCTTGCCCAGGTCGTGGACGGTGTAGCCGTTGTTGTCCAGGATCGTGTGGACCAGGTTCGTCCCGATGTCGTGGACATCGCCGTAGACCGTGGCCAGCACCACTGTCCCCTTCGACTCGCCCTCCACCCGCTCCAGGTACGTCTCCATCCGGGCGACGGCCTTCTTCATGACCTCCGCCGACTGGAGCACGAACGGAAGGATCAGATCGCCTCTGCCGAACTTGTCACCGACTTCCTTCATTGCCGGCAGCAGGACGGTGTTCAGGACGTGTACGCCGGCGGCATGGGACACCGGGTTGGGGATGTCGGCCGCATCGGGGGATGCCGGCTCGGTATGCGGGTCCGACCCCGAGTACGAAATCGAGGAGGAGACATCCTCCGAAGACGCCGCCATCCGCCCTCGAACGGCCTGGTCGACCAGACCCTCCACGCCGTCTTTCTTGCGGTGCAGGATACTCCAGTGGATGGCATCGTCGACCCCCATCTCCTCGCGGGGATCCCCTTCCGCCTCCTCCTCGACATCGTGCTCCTCGTAGAACGCGATGAAGCGGGCCAGGGCGTCATCGCGGCGGTCGAAGATGAGGTCGTCGGCCAGCGCGCGCTGCTCCTCGTCGATCTCGGCGTAGGGCTGGATGTGGGCCGGGTTCACGATGGCCATGTCCAGCCCCCGCTCCACGCAGTGGTGGAGGAAGACGGAGTTGAGGACCGCCCGGGCGTGGGTCTGGAGCCCGAAGCTGACGTTGCTGACGCCCAGGCTGGTCAGCACGCCCGGCAGCTCGCGCTTGATCGCCTCGATCCCGTCCAGCGTGGCCACGGCGCTGGCCCGGAACTCGTCGTCGCCGGTGGCCAGCGTGAAGGTCAGGTCGTCGAAGATCAGGTCGCTGGGGTGCAGCCCGTACTCGTCCACGACGATCTCGTGGATCCGCTCCGCGACCGCGAGCTTCCGGTCGGCCGTCTTGGCCATCCCGTCCTCGTCGATGGTCAGCGCGACGAGCGCGGCGCCGTGCTCGATGGCCAGCGGGACGACCGCGTCGATCCGGTCCCGGCCGTTCTCGAGGTTGATGGAGTTGATCACGGCCCGGCCCGGGTACTGCTCCAGCGCGGCCCGCACCACCTCGACCTCGGTGGTGTCGATGACCAGCGGGGTCTCCACGCTCTGGGCCAGCAGCTTGACCAGCGCGCGCATCTGCACGGCCTCGTCCTGCCGCTCCGTCAGCGCGACGCATACGTCCAGGAGGTGGGCGCCGCCCTCGACCTGGCCCCGGGCCACGTCCCGGACGCTCTCGTAGTCGTCGTCGATGAGAAGACGCTTCACCTTCCGGGAGCCCTGCGTGTTCACCCGCTCGCCGATCAGCGTCGGCGCGGGCAGCTGGGCCATGTCGTACGCCGTCATTGCGCTGGCGACCCGGGGCACCGGCGCGACGTCGCGCGCGGCCGGCCTCGCGCCGCCGACCCGGTCCACCACCTGCCGGATGTGCTCCGGCGTGGTGCCGCAGCAGCCGCCGACGATGCGGACGCCCAGCTCCGTCACGAACGTCTCGTGGGCGTCCGCCAGCGCCTCCGGCGTCAGCGGGTAGATGGCCTCGCCGCCCTCGTTGTGGGGGATCCCGGCATTGGGGATCACGCTGATCGGGAGCCGCGTGTTCTCCACGAGCCACCGGACCGGCTCCCGCATGTGCTCCGGCCCGGTGGAGCAGTTCAGCCCGATCACGTCGACGCGCAGCGCTTCCAGCACCGTGGCCGCCGCGCCGATGTCGGTGCCCAGGAGCATCCGGCCCGAGGTGTCCAGCGTGACCTGCGCCTGGATGGGAACACGCGGCGCGTCACCCGAGCCGTCCCGACCGAGCGCCTCCAGCGCCCGCCGGATCCCGGTGACCTGCGCCTTCACCTCCAGCATGTCCTGGCTGGTCTCGATCAGCAGCACGTCCACACCGCCCTCCACCAGCCCCGTGGCCTGCTCGGCGAACACGTCCACCAGCTCGGCGTACGTCATGTCGCCCAGCGACGGGTCGTTCGTGCTCGGCAGGAACCCGCTCGGCCCGATGCTCCCGGCGACGAACCGGGGGCGATCGCCCGTCGCGTGCCGCTCGCACGCACGCCGGGCCACCTCCGCGGCCGCCCGGTTCAGCTCCACCACCTTCTCGTCGAGGCCGTACTCCTTCAGCGTCAGCCGGTTCGCGCGGAACGTGTCGGTCTCCACCACGTCGCAACCCGCCTCCAGGAACGACGCGTGGATCTCCTCGATCACGTCCGGCCGCGACAGCACCAGATGGTCGTTGCACCCCTCCAGCGCCGGTCCGCCGAAATCGTCCGCCGTCAGCTCGAGCGCCTGGATGCTCGTCCCCATCGCCCCGTCATACACCAGGGCCCGCCCCCTCAACGCCTCCAGATACCCCGATCTCGCCATTTCCCTACCCTTCAATCAGCCCAAAACTCTGGACTCTGGACTCTGGACTCTGGACTCTGGACTCTGGACTCTGGACTCTTGCACTCTTGCACTCTTGCACTCTTGCACTCTTGCATCGTCCTACTCCTCCCACGGCAGCCCCGGCTTCCCGAAGTGCCCGTAGTTCGTCGTCTCCCGGTAGATCGGACGGAGCAGGTCGAGTCCCTCGATGATCGACGCGGGCCGGAAGTCGAACGCGGTGGCGAACTCCGCCGCGGCCCGGGGGTCGCCGGTCCCGAACGTGTCGACCTTCACCGAGATCGGCTGGGCCACGCCGATGGCGTAGGCGACCTGGACCTCCGCCCGGCTCGCGAGCCCCTCCTTCACCACCTGCCGGGCCACGTGCCGGCAGAAGTAGGCGCCCGAACGGTCGACCTTCGACGGGTCCTTCCCGCTGAACGCGCCGCCGCCGTGCCGGCCCATCCCGCCGTACGTGTCCACGATGATCTTCCGGCCCGTGAGCCCCGCGTCCGCCGACGGGCCACCCTGGACGAATGAGCCGGTGGGGTTCACGAGCACCCGGATGTCGTCGTTGAACCAGTCGCCGAGCGTCTCGGGCACGAGCTTCGATGCGACGAACCCATGGATCTCCTCCCGGCCCACATCGGCGGTGTGCTGCGTCGAGACCAGCACGTCGGTGACCGCCACGGGCCGCTCGTCCTCGTAGCGGACCGACACCTGGGTCTTCGAGTCCGGGCGCAGCCACGTCACACCGCCCCGCTTCCGATGCTCCGCCATGCGTCGGGCCAGGCGGTGCGCCAGCAGGATCGGGAGCGGCAGAAGCTCGGCGGTCTCGTCCGTCGCATACCCGAACATGAGCCCCTGGTCGCCCGCGCCCTGCTCGCCCGACCGGCTGGTCTCCGCCGCTACCCCCCGGGCGATCTCGCCGGCCTGCTGCGAGAGGAGCGGCTGGATCCGGACCGCGTCGGCCCGGAACGGCTGGTCCGCGTCCACATAGCCGATCTCACGGATGGCCGTCCGGACGACGTCGTCGTGGTCCACGTCGGCGTCGCTGGTGATCTCGCCGGCCAGAATCACGTGGTCCTCCTTGCACAGGACCTCGCAGGCGACCCGGGCGTGCGGGTCCTGCGACAGGTGCGCGTCGAGGATGGAGTCGGAGATGTAGTCGCAGACCTTGTCCGGGTGCCCTTCCGAGACGCTCTCCGATGTGAAGGTGTAGGCCAGCCCGGCCGGGGCTTCCGCGTGTGCCAGCGTGCTCATATCCCTCTTCGGTTCCGTGGTGAGACGGGGCCCCACAATGGAAGACGCCCCGCCATGGAAGTGACGGGGCGTCGATTCCTGCAATCTCGGCTGTCCCGGCACTTTAGACCTTTGGTTCGGCGGACCTCCGCCCCGCGGTGCCAAGCGGCCAACAAATGCTTCCGCGGTCCCTCCTCCGACACTGCCAACGCTAGTGGAGTTCCCCTCCCGCGTCAACAGTTCTGCCTTCTCCGGGTCCCGGAGGACCTCGCCGGGCTGGAGGGGCGGGGCCGCGCGCTGGAAGCCCGCCTCGACCGCGCTGCCTCCGCCCTCCACGACCACCAGGCCTAGCGGGCTCGGGGCGGTCGCGACGGCGACCGCCCCGACCGGACCGCGCTATCCCTCCGCGGGTCGGAGCCCGTCCCGGGCCATGGCCGGCTCCGGCTCCGGCTCCCGGGCGGCCTTCGGCTCCACCGGCCCGGCGTACGGCGGCTCCTTCTCCGTGTCCTCCGTATCCCGCACGAAGTGCCGCCGGAAGAAGTCCGTCATGTCGTCCACCAGCGAGTACATCACCGGGACCAGGATCAGCGTCAGCACCGTCGCGAACGTCAGCCCGACGATCACGGCGATGGCCATCCCGTCCCACCACGCGGCCTGCTCACCGCCCCAGTAGATGTTCGGCGAGAGCGAGCCGAAGAAGCCGAAGAAGTCGAAGTTCAGCCCGATGGCCAGCGGGATCAGCCCGAGGACGGTGGTGATGGCCGTGAGCACCACCGGGCGGAACCGGACCTTACCACCCTCCACGAGCGCCTCGTGGCGGTCCATCCCGTCCCGCTCCCGCAGGATATCGATGTAGTCGATCAGCACGATGGCGTTGTTCACCACCACGCCGGCCAGGCTGATGATCCCGACCCCGGTCATGATGACGCCGAAGGGCATCCGGAACACGATCAGTCCGACCAGCACACCCACCGTCGACATGACCACGGAGGTCAGGATGATGAACGGCTTCACCAGCGAGTTGAACTGGCTCACGAGGATGAAGCCCATGAGCATCAGCGCGACCAGGAACGCATTGGAGAGGAACTGCATCGTCTCCATCTGCTCCTCCTGCTCGCCGGTGTACTCGAGCCGGTAGCCCGGCGGCAGATCCGCCGTGAAGCCCTCGTCCCGCAGCGTGCGCTGGACCTCCTGGAGCACCGCGTTGCTGTTGGCGCCCGCCACCACGTCGCTGGTGATCGTGGCCACCCGGTCCAGGTCCTTCCGGTTCACGCTCCCGGCCCCCTCGTCCACGTACCAGTTGGCCACCGACGAGAGCGGGACCTGGATCCCGCCCTCGGCCACCACCGTCAGGTCGCCCAGCGCGTCCAGGTCCTCCCGGTACCGCTCGGCGAGACGCACGATGATGTCGTACTCGTCCTCGCCCTGCCGGAACTTGGCCGCCTCCGCCCCCTGGACCGCGCTCCGGATGGTATTCCCGACCTCGGCCGTGGACAGACCGTAGAGCGCCGCCTTCTCACGGTCCACATCGATGACCAGCTCCTGGCGAGCGTCATCCATGTTGCTCTCCAGCCCCTCCAGCCGCTCACCCACCGGCGACGACTGCAGGATGGAGACGGCGCGCTCCGACAGGTCCCGCAGCACGTCCGGGTCCTCCCCGGCGATCTCGATGCTGACCGGCTCGCCGGTCGGCGGGCCCATGTCCTGCTCGACGACGTTCACCTCCGCGCCCGCGACCCCGGTACCCGCGACCTGCTGCAGGCGCGACAGCGTGCCGAAGACGTCGTACTGCCGGTCTTCGTAATCCTCGAACTGGATCGTGACCCTGGCGTCGCCGCCCCCGCCGAACATCCGCGACCCGCCGCCACCCACGGTGGTCACGACCGACTCCACGTCCTCGTAACCCTCGACCTCCCGGAGCTGCGACTCCACGGTCTTCGAGACCTGGTTCAGGAACTCGGGCCGGGTCCCGCTCGGCACGTCGACCTGGGCCATGACCTGGGCCGGCGGGATGTCCTCCGGGAAGTAGACCACTCCGGCATTGAAAGCGGTGAACAGCCCGACAGTGCCCACGAACGTCGCCGCCGCGATGCCCACCACGATGGCCCGGTGCGCCAGTGCCCACCGGATCCCGACCTCGTAGCGGTCGATCATCTCCGGCACCGCCACGTCCTGGAACCACCGGGCGACCCGGGTCATGACCCGGGTGTGCAGCGTGTACACCGCCACGCCCAGGACCGTGAAGAGGAGCGCGGTCAGCCAGTTGCTCGCCGCCACGATGACCAGGAAGAGCACAGTGACCGCCAGCAGCGTGTACCGGGCGGCCGGCGTCATCGGCTCCCGTTTCTCGCTGTCCAGCTTCATGAACATGGCGCACAGTACCGGGATGATGATGAGCGCCACGAAGAGCGAGCTCGACAGCGTGATGATGAGCGTCAGGGGCAGGTAGCCCATGAACTCACCGGCGATCCCCGGCCAGAAGAGGAGCGGGGTGAACGCCGCCAGCGTGGTGAACGTCGACGCGATGATCGGCATGGCGATCTCGCCGGTCGCCAGCCGTGCCGCTTTCCAGTTGTCGTGGCCCTCCTCGATGTAGCGGTAGATGTTCTCCACCACCACCACGGCATTGTCCACCAGCATCCCCAGCGCCAGGATCAGGCTGAACAGCACCACCATGTTCATGCTGATCCCCATGACCCCCATGATGATGAAGCTCAGCAGCATGCTCAGCGGGATCGATGTCGCGACGAAGCCGGCGTTCCGCACACCCAGGAAGAACATCAGCACGGCCAGCACCAGCAGCAGCCCGCTGATGATGTTGTTCTCCAGGCTGCTGACCATGTCGTGGATGTCCTCCGACTGGTCGCCCGTGATCTTGACCACGGTCTCCGATGGGAAGCCCGAGCGCATCTGCTCGATCTCCCCCTTCACCGCCTCGGCCGTCTCGATGATGTTCTCGCCCGAGCGCTTCACCACACCGAGCGTGATCACCGGCGTGCCGTCCAGGCGCGCGTACGTCTCCCGCTCGGCATAGCCGAACTCGACCTCGGCCACGTCGCGGACGTAGATCGGGCGCCCACCCCGGGTCTCGACGATCAGGTCCTCGATCGGCGCCACCTCATCGAACTCGCCGGCCACCCGCAGCGTGTACTCCTGGTTCCCCACGTCCACCACGCCGCCGGGGATATTCACGTTCTCGTTCTGGATCGTGGCGACCACATCGGCGAACGAGACGCCGTAGTACTTCAGCCGCGGGAGGTCGACATCGACCTTCACCTCCCGCTCGAGCCCGCCCGACAGGTTCACCTCGAGCACCATCGGGATCTGCTCCAGCCGGTCCTGGACGTCCTCCGCCACCTCCTTCAGCCGCTCCAGCCCGTACGGCCCCGATATGTTCACGTTCATGATCGGGAACTCGGACAGGTTGAACTCGAGGACGCTCGGTTCCTCGGCGTCCGCCGGGAGCTCGGGCTTCGCCACGTCCACCTTCTCGCGGACCTTCTGGAGCGCGTCGTCCATGTCCATCCCGGTCTCGAACTCGGCCGTGATGCTGGTATAGCCCTCCACTGACGTGGACGTCAGCTCCTTGATGTCCGCGATCGTGTTCAGCTCCTCCTCGATCGGCCGGGCCACCAACGTCTCCATGTCCTTCGGCGCTACGCCCGGGTACATCACGTTCACCGCGATGAACGGGATCGTGATCTCCGGGGAGGCCTCCTTCGGGACGCGCGTGTAGGAGATCATGCCCATGATGGCGATGATCGCCAGGAGGACGAGCGTGCTGATCCGGTGCCGCAGCGAGAAATTGGTCAGCGGGAACTGGCGATACTCGCCCTCGTGGTGCCCCTTCGGCACGGGTGGCCGCCCGTGGTCGCGCTGCTGTTCGTCCGTCATCCCTCACCTCCCGTCACCGCAGCCGCGCTGTCCGCCACCTCGGGCACCGACGGCTCGCTCTCGTTCGTGATCCGGACCAGGTCGCCATCAGCGATCTGCTGCTGGCCCACGGTCACCACACGGTCGCCGGGCTCCAGCCCGTCGGTCACCACCACGTAGTCGCCCCGGGTCACACCCAGCGTGACGGGTCGGGCCACGGCCCGCGCGCCCTCGGCGCTCTCCCGTACGGTGTAGACCACGTAGCCGTCCTCGCGCCGCAGCACCGCGTGACGCGGGACCGCCAGCGCGTTCTCGATCGTACGCCGCGCGATCTGCACGTTGGCCACCATCCCCGGCTTGATGCCCAGCCCCGGGTTCGGTACGACGACCTCGACCTCGAACGTCCGGTTGTCCCGATCCACCGCGGAGCCGACGAAGTCGACCCGGCCGGTGTACTCCCGGCCCTCCAGCGCGTCCACGTTGACCAGCACGCCCGCGCCCCCCTCGATGTCCGGCGCGTACCGCTCGGGCACGCCCGCCACGATCTTCACCGTGTCCACGTCCAGGATCCGGGCGATGGGCGCGCCGGGCGCGACCATCGTCCCGACCTCGACCATCCGGTCGTCGAGCACGCCGGCGACGGGCGCCCGCACGGCGGTCCGGGCCACTCGCTCCCGCAGCACGCGGGCGTTGGCCGCCGCCGTCTCGGCGTTGTATTTGGACTGCAGGTACTGGATCTCGGTGCCCACCGAGTCCTGCTCCCAGAGCTGCTTCCGGCGCTGCCACGTCTCCTCCGCCAGCTGCGCCTGGGCCTCCGCCTGATCCAGCTGGGCCTGAAGCACGTCGTCATCGATCCTGACCAGTGCCTCCCTGACCCGGACGACCTCGCCCTTCTCCGCCAGCAGCGACTCCACCACGCCGCCCTCCTCGGCGGCCACGGTCACGTCCCGCTCGGCCTCCACGGTGCCCACCACCCGGACGAAATGCGTGAACGGCTGGGCCCCGACCTCGACCACCTCCACGTTCAGCGTCCGGGACGTCTCCTGCGACGCGTCCTGGACCTGCGTGCCATCCGCCTGCCCGCATGCCGAGAGCATCAACCCGATGGCGGTCAGCGCCGCGATCGCTCCGATTCGCTCCATCATCATTGTCCTCACCTTATCGCTGAAGGGCGACCGCGTCGCCCGCATCCACCATGGGCACCACACCGACCGCGGCATCGAGCCGCGCCTGGGTGGTGAGATAGTCGTATACCGCCTGCGCGTAGTTGAACTCGCTCTGACGAAGCGCCAGCTCCGCGTCCGTGACCTGGAGCTGGCTGCCGGCCCCGGCCTGGTACTCCGACCGGGCGATCTGGTAGCCGCGCTGCGCCTGCTTCACCGCTCGCCGCTGGGCCGCGACCCGGTCGTACGCCTCCAGTGCCTGGTCCATGAGCGTCCGGACCTCGTTCTCCGCCTCGTCACGGGCCAGCGTCAGCTGCGCGTCGACCTGCTGGACCACGGCGCCCAGGCGGCTCACCCGCGCCGGACGCTGGAACCCCGAGAAGATCGGCACCGTGACCTCGATCCCCACGGCGCGGGTCTCGAAGTTGTTGTCGCCGAACCACCTCGGGCTGCCGTTCCCCTGGCCGTTCACCGTCCACGTCCCGAAGATCGAGATCTGCGGCAGGTACCGGGTGATCTCCACTTTCCGCTCCGTCTGCCGCAGATCCTTCGTCAGCACCAGCTGACGCAGGTCCGAGCGCCGCCGCATGGCGATGTCCAGCGCCTCCTCCGTCGGGAGCGTCTCCGCCATGATCGACCGGGCCAGCATCAGGTCGGTCGTCCCGTCCTCGACCGTCACGGGGTCCCGACCCGGCAGCTCCGGCAGCTCCACCGACAGGAGCGACCCCGCCAGCTCCACACCGCCCAGCGAGTCCACGCCCATGGCCACCGCCAGCGTCCGGCGGGCCGACTCCAGCGAGTTCTCCGACCGGGCCACATTCGGTTCCAGGTTCGTCAGCTCCACCTCGAACCGGAGAACCTCGTAGTCCGAGGCCAGCCCCGCCCGGTTCAGCTTCCGCGTCTCGTCCAGGACCTGCGCCACCCGTTCGAAGCTCTTCCGGTTCAGCCGGAGCTGCTCCTGCGCGAGCAGCACATCGTAGTACCGGAGCCGCGTCTGCGTCGCGATCTGCTGGGCCTGGCCCCGGAGCGCTTCCTGCTGAAGCTCCTCGAAGTCGCCCGCCGCGCTCACACCCAGGAACGCCGCCGCGTTGAACAGCGGCTGGTCCGCCCGCGCTTGCGCGAACCACGAGTTGTCCGACCCCGACTGGACCGGGACCACCTCGCCGGGCTCCGCGTCCGGATCGAGGAACCGGGCAGGGAGGAAGAACTGCGGCAGCTTCAGGTTCCGCGTGTAGCTCGCGTTGAAGTCCACCGTCGGCATCACGCTGCCCCACGCCTCACGGGCCTGGTCCTGCGCCGCCTCGAGCTGCCACCGCGCGTTCTCCAGCTGCGGGTTCGACTCCAGCGACGAGCTGACCGCGTCCTGCAGCGTCAGCACCCGGGTCCCGTCGCCGGGCTCCTGCGCCGATGCCACGGTCGGAGCACCCAGGAGCACCGTGATGGCGACCACCGCCACGGCCACGAGCACCGCCGCCCAGCGCGTGGCCACCTGCCGCGTCGCCACGGGCCGCGTCGCCACGGGCCGGACGTCGCCCCGGGCCGCTCGATCCGATCCCCGGAGTCCCGATCCCCGGATTCCCGCCGTATCGCCCGCTCGCTCCATCTGCGTTTCCACTCTCATCTATCTCGGTAGCCAGCCCTGACCGATCGCCTCGATGGCGCCCTCGATCAGGTCCATGAACTCGTCGTGACTGCTCACATGCTCCTGCAGGTGCCCGCTCAGATACAGTGCCGTCAGGCCGTGGATCAGACCCCAGCCCACCACCGCCGCACGCTTCGGGTCGCCCACATCGGCCTCACCGGCCTCCATGGCCGCCCGGAGCATCTCGACACCGCGCTGTCGCGAGGCCTCCGGTGGGAGGTCGACCGTCGCGCTCTCCGGGCAGTTCTTCAGCTGCGCCACGCCCGGCATCTTGAACATCGACCTGAAGTAGCCCGTGTTCTCCAGCGCGAACCGGGCGTAGCCGCGACCCATCGCCGCGAATCGGTCCAGGCCGCTGGCGTCCGGCTCCAGCTTCGCGATCTCCGCGTCCGCCGTCTCGCCCAGACGCTTGAACCCCTCCGCCATTACGCTGCGGAGCAGCTCCTCCTTGTCCTGGAAGTGCTGATAGATGGTCCCCGGCGAGTGGCCGATCCGGACGCCCAGCGCCCGCATCGACAGCGCGTCCAGCCCCTCCTCGCTCACGATGTCCCGGGCCGCCTCCACGATCCGCTCCCGGACATCCTCCCGCTGTGCCTCTCGCTCCGCCGTGCTCATCGCACCCCACGCTCCTGGTATCCGCCCGTCCCTCCGCCTTGAACGGCGTTCAGGGTAACAGGTCTGAACAGTGTTCAGGGCCCCGAGTCTAAACGGTGTTC
>JBPRGE010000180.1:0-8552 GCA_051418035.1 Candidatus Longimicrobiales bacterium M2_2A_002 | reverse complement strand
ATCAGTGATCGGAACGGGATACGTGGGCCTCGTGGTCGGCGCGGGGCTGGCCGACATGGGGAACGACGTCATCTGCGCCGACATCGACGGGGACAAGATCGCGGCGCTGAACGACGGCCGGATCCCGATCTACGAGCCGGGCCTGGAGCCGCTGGTGGAGCGGAACCTCGAGGAGGATCGGCTTACGTTCACCACCGATCTGGCCCGGGCGGTCCGGGACTCGGACGTGATCTTCATCGCCGTCGGCACGCCGCCGGGCGAGGACGGGAGCGCGGACCTGCAGCACGTCCTGGCCGTGGCCCGGACGATCGGCGAGCACATGAACGGCACGAAGGTGGTCGTGACGAAGAGCACCGTCCCTGTGGGTACGGCGGCCAGGGTCCGGGAAGCCATCCGGTCGGAGACCGACGAGGTCGTGCACGTCTGCGCGAACCCCGAGTTCCTGAAGGAGGGCGCGGCCGTCGACGACTTCATGAAGCCGGACCGGGTGGTGATCGGCGTCGACTCCGACGAGGCGAGGCGGGTGCTGGACGAGCTCTACGCCCCGTTCGTGCGCACCGGCAACCCGGTGATCTTCATGGATATCGCGTCGGCGGAGATCACGAAGTACGCGGCCAACGCCATGCTGGCCACGCGGATCTCGTTCATGAACATGATCGGCCGGCTGTGCGACCGGGTCGGCGCGGACGTGAACCGGGTCCGTCACGGCGTCGGGTCGGACCCGCGGATCGGCCCGTCGTTCCTCTTCGCGGGTGTGGGGTACGGCGGCAGCTGCTTCCCGAAGGACGTGCAGGCGCTGGTCCGCACGCTGAACGAGCTGGAGCTGGACGCCGGGATCCTGGAGGCCGTGGAGGCGGTGAACGCCGCGCAGAAGCGGCTGATGGTCGATGCGGTAGTCGAGCGGTTCGGCGACGACCTCGAGGGCCGGACGTTCGGCGTCTGGGGCCTGTCGTTCAAGCCGGGGACCGACGACATGCGGGAGGCGACATCGCTGGTGGTCATCAATGAGCTGATCGACCGGGGCGCCCGGATCCAGGCGTACGACCCGGAGGCGATGGAGGTGGCGCGGGAGCACTTCGGCGACGCGGTGCAGTTCTGCCACAACAACTACGACGCCGCCCACGATGCCGACGCGCTGCTGATCGTGACGGAGTGGCAGCCGTTCCGCCGTCCCGACTTCGAGCGGCTGAAGGGGCGGCTCAAGCAGCCGGTGGTGTTCGACGGCCGGAACCTGTACGCCCCGGAGAAGATGGCGGAGGCCGGCTTCGAGTACTGGAGCGTGGGTCGTCCCCGTGCGGGTCGCCCCCTCGAACAGGGCGCCGGCGCCGGGACCGGCCCGGCGGTGGACGGCGGGTAGCCCGGGCCGTAGCTTTCATGCCATGAACGAAGAAGCCGAACGCCTGATCCGCCGTGCCCGTGAGGCCTTCGACCGGCGCGACTACGTCGCCGCACTGGCCGACCTCCGGGAGGTCGTCGACGAGCACCCCCACTTCGCCGATGTCCGGCACATGATGGGGCTGTGCCTCAGCTTCCTGGGGCAGCCGGACGCGGCGCTGGAGCATTACGACGCGGCGGTCGCGGAGAACGACTGCTACATCGAGGCGCACCTGAACCGCGCCATCACGCTGAACGAGCTGGGCCGGTACGACGAGGCGAAGGAAGCGTTCGACCGGGCGGGAACGTGCGAGCGGAAGGCGGGCGGGCGGTTCTCGTCGTCGGAGTCGGCCCGGATCGCGAACGGGCACGCCGAGACGGCGGAGCTCTACATGGCCGCCGGCGCGCCCATGGACGCGGCGGACGAGCTGCGCACGGCGCTCAACCTCCGGCCGGCGTTCCACGACCTGCGGAACCGGCTGGGGGAGGCGCTGATGCAGGCGGGGCAGCTGGAGCCGGCCCGGACGGAGCTGGAGAAGGCGCTGGAGGGGAACGGCCGCTTCCTGCGGGCCCGGCTGAACCTGGGGCTGGTGCTGCTGCGGCTCGACGAGCCGGAGGCCGCCCGCGAGCAGTGGGAGGAGGCCCGGTCGCAGGACCCGAACAGTCCGCAGGTCCGGGCGTACATGCGGCTCCTCGAGGCCGGGGCGGTTTGAGCCCGGAGCTGCGACCGGGGCTGGCAGTGGGGCCGGAGAGGGCGGCCCGCGGGCTCGGGGTGCGAAGCCTGCTCTCCGGCGCATTCTTCCTTGCGCTGCTGCTTCCTCTGACCGGCTGCGGGTCCGGTGAGTCCGCCGTAACGCGGGGCGACCGGCTGTGGGCGGACTCGGCGTTCACGGAGGCGCTGGCGGAGTACCGGCTGGGGGTGGGGCAGCGGGGCGACGAGCAGGCGCTGCTCCGGGTCGCCCACACGTACGCGGAGCTCGGCCAGCTCGCCGACGCCCGGGCGACCTACGACGAGCTGCTGACGCGCTCGACCGACTACATCGACCAGGCCGTCTACGACTACCTGTACCTGGCCGACCGGTCGATGGCCCGGGGCGACGAGCACGGCGTGGCGCTGGCGCTGGACGCGGCGCTGTCGCTGCGTCCCGAGATCCAGCTGCCGGAGATGTTCGGCACGGTGGCCCGGTTCCACCGGGAGGCGGGCGACCTGGAGGAGGCGCTCGGGTACTACCGGCGCGCGCTCACGATGCTGCCGCCCGACTCCATGACGGAGCCGCTGTACGAGATCGGGCTGCTGCACGAGGAGCTGAACGAGTGCGGGACGGCCATGGACTACTTCCGTGCGTTCCAGGCCCGGGCGCGGGAGTCCGGGGGCCGGCGGTGGGTCACGCTGATCGGTGAGGCCCGCTGGCACACCGGCAACTGCGCGTACACGCTGGCCCGGGAGGCGCAGCGGGCCGGGCGGGCGGGCACGGCGCTGGCGTACTACGAGCGGATGATCGAGCTGGGCGAGCCGGAGAACCTGCTGGACCGGGCGTGGTTCGAGCGGGGCGAGATCCTGTACACCGCCGGCCGGTTCGACGAGGCGCTGGCGGCGTACCGGATGGTGCTGGAGCGGAACCCGTCGCGGACCGGGCAGCTGGTGGAGCGGGCGCAGCGGCGGATCGACGACATCCGCTTCGGCCCGACCGCGGCGGCGGACACGGCCGGCCCGTGGATGAGGGCGGACCCGGCCGGCCCCTGATGGAGACCCCGGACTGGCTGATCGTCGGTGCGGGGATCGTGGGGCTCACGACGGCGCTGGAGGCGCGCCGGCGGGATCCGGGCGCGCGCGTCGTCGTGCTGGAGAAGGAGGACCGGCCCGGTCGGCACGCCAGCGGGCGGAACAGCGGCGTGCTCCACGCCGGGATCTACTACGCGCCCGGGTCGCTGAAGGCGCGGATCGCGCGGGAGGGGAACCGGCGGCTCACCGAGTACTGCCTGGCCCGGGACCTGCCCATCAACCGGTGCGGCAAGCTGATCCTGGCGCCGACGGAGGCGGAGCAGGCGGGGCTGGACGAGCTGCTGCGACGGGGCCGGGCCAACGGCGTCACCCTCGAGGAGGTCGACGAGGCGCAGGTCCGGGCGCTGGACCCGGCCGCCCGGGCGAGCGGCCGGGCGATCTTCTCGCCGACCACGTCCAGCGTCGACCCGGGCGCCGTCATGGCCGCGCTGGCCGCGGACGCGCGGGCTGCCGGGATCGAGGTCCGGACCGGGGAGGCGTTCGTGGGGGCGGACGTGGAGGCCGGCGACGGCCGGGTCCGGGCGGCCCGGGTCCGGACGACCCGCACCCGCTGGGAGCCGGGGTACCTGGTGAACGCCGCGGGCGGGCACGCCGACCGGGTCGCCCGGCACTACGGGTTCGCCGCTCACCACCGGATCATCCCGTTCAAGGGGCGGTACCTGCGGGCGACGGCGGAGACCGGCGTCCGTCGCCACCTCTACCCCGTGCCCGACCTGCGGTACCCGTTCCTGGGCGTCCACTTCACGGTGGCCGTGGACGGGACCGTGTGGATCGGCCCGACGGCCACACCGGTGCTGGGTCGGGAGCAGTACGGGTGGCGGGTGAGCCCGGGGGAGGCGCTGGACACGGCCGGGGGGCTGGCGCGGCTCCTCCTCGCGCCCCACAATACAGGGTTGCGGCGCCTCGCTTTGAACGAAGTGAGGCTCCATTCACATCGGGCCATGGTCGACGAGGCCCGGACGCTGGCGCCGGAGCTGCCGGCGGCGCGGCACTGGACCGCCGGCCGGCCGGGGATCCGGGCCCAGCTGGTGGACACCCGGGAATGGAAACTCGAGGACGATTTCGTGTACGAGGCGGATGGCCGGTCGCTGCACGTGCTGAACGCCGTGTCGCCGGGGTTCACCTGCGCGCTGCCGCTGGCCGGGCATCTGCTTGACCTCATAGAAGGGATTCGAGAGCGGTGATTTCAGGACGGAAGAGCGGACGGCTGTATCCGACGGTCACGGGGCTGCTGGCGGTGTGTCTCCTGGCGGGCGCATCGGCGTGCGCCTCGAACGGGCCCGAGCTCGGCCAGCTGGAGCCGGAGACGCTGTGGGAGCGGGGCGTGACCGCGTTCAACGCCGAGGAGTGGGAGGACGCGGTCCGGTACTTCGACCGGTTCGTCCTGACCGGCGGCTCGGACCCCCGCGTGATCCAGGCCCGCTACTACATCGGCCGGGCGCACTTCGAGAACGAGGAGTACATCACCGCGGCGGCCGAGTTCTCCCGGCTGGCCGCCGACCTCGGCCGTGCCGAGCTGGCCGATGACGCCCGGTTCATGGCGTGCCGGGCCTACGAGGAGCTGTCGCCCGACCCGGAGCTGGACCAGGAGTACACCCGGGCCGCGCTGGACCACTGCCAGGCGCTGGTCGAGTACTTCCCGGAGAGCGAGTACACGGGGCGGGCCAACGCCATCGCCGACCGGATGACCGGCAAGCTGGCGGAGAAGGGCTACGGGTCGGGGGACTGGTACTTCCGCCGCCGGGCCTACGACTCGGCGCTGATCTACTTCGAGGACGTGGTCGAGCGGTACCCCGGCACGCAGTGGGCCCCGAGAGCGCTCCTGAAGCAGTACGAGATCTACACGAGGCTGCAGTACGACGAGGAGCGGGAAGAGGTCCGGCAGCGGCTGCTGAGCGAGTACCCGGACAGCGAGGCCGCGGAGTCCGTCCGGACCGGCTGATCCGCGGGCGCTCCACCGGCCCGAATCGGCCCGAATCGACGGACCTCCGCCCGGGCCCGCGTGTACACGTATCCCTGTGCGCTACCCGAATGATCAGTCGCGAGGATCGATGGCCATAAAAGACTTCTTCACCAACCTCTTCGGCTCCCGGCACGACCGGGAAGTCAAGAAGCTCCAGCCGATCGTGGACGAGATCAACGCGATCGCGGACGACCTCCAGCCGCTGTCGGAGGAGGAGCTCAAGGGCCAGACCGACAGGTTCCGGGGGATCATCGCCGAGCGGACGCAGCCGCTCGAGGACGAGATCGAGGCGCTGCGGGAGACGAAGCGGGGCACGGAGGACGCGGGCGAGCGGGACCGTCTGACGCAGCGGATCAACGACGCGCAGGACGAGCTGACGGAGGCGACCGAGGCCGTCCTCGACGAGATCATGACGGAGGCGTTCGCCACGGTGAAGGAGGCCACGCGTCGCCTGCTGGGGAAGGAGATCGTCTTCACGGGGACGAAGTCGACGTGGGACATGGTCCCCTACGACGTGCAGCTGGTGGGCGCGATCGCGCTGCACCGGGGGATGGCGGCGGAGATGGCGACGGGCGAGGGGAAGACGCTGTCGGCCACCATGCCGCTGTACCTGAACGCGCTGCCGGGGAAGGGCGCGCACCTGGTGACGGTGAACAGCTACCTGGCCCAGCGGGACGCCGAGTGGATGGGCACGATCTACGAGTACCTGGGGCTCACCGTCGACGTGCTCGACCTCCACGACCCGGGCTCGGAGGAGCGACGGGCGGCGTACGCCGCGGACATCACGTACGGCACGAACAACGAGTTCGGGTTCGACTACCTGCGGGACAACATGGTCCACTCGCTGGAGCAGCGGGTCCAGCGGGGGCACAACTACGTGATCATCGACGAGGTCGACAGTATCCTGATCGATGAGGCCCGCACCCCGCTGATCATCAGCGGTCCCGTGGCCGAGGAGCGGTCGGAGATCTACGGGCGGTACAACAACGCCGTCGCGCAGCTGCACCGGAAGCAGACGCGGATCGTGAACGAGCTGATCGCGGACGCGGAGCAGCTGCTGGAGGAGGGCGAGCGGCACGAGGCGGCGGACAAGCTGCTGGCGGCGAAGCGGGGCGCGCCGAAGAACAGGCGGCTGCTGAAGCTGTTCGCCGACGACCCGGGTCTCCAGAAGGAGGTCCAGCAGGTGGAGGCGATGTACATGCGGGACAAGAGCCTCCACGAGATCGACGAGTACATGCTGTACGCCATGGACGAGAAGGGGCACAACGTGGCCCTCTCCGACGCCGGGCTCGACGAGCTGAGCCCGAACGACCCGGAGGCGTTCGTCGTCCCGGACATCAGCGTGGAGATCGGCGAGATCGAGAAGGACGAGTCGCTGGACGTGGACGAGAAGCGGGAGCGGATCCAGGCGCTGGAAGAAGAATTCGCCGAGAAGAGCCAGAAGATCCACGCCATCCACCAGCTGCTGAAGGCGTACACGCTCTTCCACAAGGACGAGCAGTACATCCTCGAGGATGGCGGCGTGGTCATCGTCGACGAGTTCACCGGCCGGAAGATGGCCGGCCGGCGGTGGAGCGACGGGCTGCACCAGGCGGTGGAGGCGAAGGAGGGCGTGAGCGTCCGCGGCGAGACGCAGACGCTGGCCACCATCACCATCCAGAACTACTTCCGGATGTACTCGAAGCTGGCCGGGATGACCGGTACGGCGGAGACGGAGGAGGGCGAGTTCCACGAGATCTACGGGCTCGACGTGCTGGTGATCCCCACCAACGAGCCGGTGATCCGGGACGACCGCCAGGACCTGATCTACAAGACGATCCGGGAAAAATACAACGCGCTGCTGGACGAGATCGAGCGGCTCCACGGGCTCGAGCTGCCGGTACTGGTCGGCACCGTCAGCGTGGACGTCTCGGAGACGCTGAGCCGGATGCTCAAGCGCCGCGGGATCCGCCACAACGTGCTGAACGCGAAGTACCACGAGCAGGAGGCCCAGATCGTGGCCGATGCCGGCCAGCCGGGCACCGTGACGATCGCGACGAACATGGCCGGCCGGGGCACCGACATCAAGCTGGGCGAGGGCGTGACCGACTCCCGGACCGTGGGGTGGGCCCGACAGAACGACAAGGACCCGGCGGAGCTGGTCCCGTTCGACCCGAACCGCTGGTTCGACATCGAGAAGGCCGGCGACGAGAAGGAGCTGGAGCCCGGCGGGCTCCATATCCTCGGCAGCTCCCGGCACGAGTCGCGACGGATCGACCGGCAGCTCCGGGGCCGGGCCGGCCGGCAGGGCGACCCCGGCGCCAGCCAGTTCTTCCTGTCCCTCGAGGACGACCTCATGCGGATGTTCATGTCCGACAAGGTCGCCGGGATCATGGAGAAGCTGGGGCTCGAGGAGGGCGAGGTCATCACCCACGGGATGGTGACGAAGTCGATCGAGCGGGCGCAGCGCCGGGTCGAGACGCAGCACTTCGAGTCCCGGAAGCGGCTGCTGGACTACGACGACGTGATGAACCAGCAGCGCGAGGTCATCTACGACCTCCGGCTCTTCGCGCTCGAGGGCGGCGAGGACCTGAAGGGCGAGATCCGTGAGATGACCGAGACGGCGGTGCTCGAGAGCGTCGCCGAGTTCACGCCCGACGAGCTCCGGCCCGAGGAGTGGGACCTGGCCGGGCTCCGGCAGCGGCTGGCCATCGAGCACTTCCTGATCGTCACCGAGCTGCCCGAGGAGAACCGGCCGGACCACGGGTTCGAGCGCCCGGAGGACGTCGAGACGCTGGTCCTCGACAAGGCCCACGAGCTGCTCGACCGGAAGTACGAGGACTTCGGCGAGCACCAGGAGAAGATCCTGAGCTGGCTCCTGCTCAGCGTGATCGACGAGCACTGGCGCGACCACCTCTACGACCTGGACCACCTCAAGGCGTCCATCGGGTTCCGCGGCTGGGGGCAGAAGGACCCGCTCATCGAGTACAAGCAGGAGGCCTACGAGATGTTCGTGGGGCTGATGAGCGATATCCGGAAGAAGATCAGCAGCCTGGTCTTCCGGGCCCAGATCCAGGCCCGACAGCCGCGACCGCGGGCGCCCCAGCGGCTCTCGCTCTCCGGCCCCAGCGACACCCCCGGCGGTCGGCCCGGCGGGAGTCCTGGATCGTCGTCACGAACACGGTGCCCGACTCGTCGACGTACTCGTGGACGACCAGCATCCACCTCCACGGGCCCGGGAGGAACCGTGATGCCATGAACTCAGTTCGTCAGAGTGTCACCTGGACCGGTGTGGTCCGGTCGGCCGTGGTGCCGTCGCCCAGCTGACCGAAGGCATTGAGGCCCGTGCCCCAGAGCGTGCCGTCGGTCCTCAGGATCATCGTGTGGCCACCGCCCGCGGAGACGGCGGCCACGTCGCTCATCACCTGGACCGGCGTGCTCCGGTCGGTCGTG
>JBPRGE010000179.1:0-1155 GCA_051418035.1 Candidatus Longimicrobiales bacterium M2_2A_002 | reverse complement strand
CGCGTGTGGCGGCGACAGCCCCAGCGAGCCGACCCCCGACCCGCTGGAGATCACCGTGACCGGCGTGGAGGACGGCCAGAGCTACTCGAGCGCCGTGACCATCGACATCTCGGTGAACCGGGGCAGCTTCGAGGCCCGGCTCGACGGAGACCTCTTCTTCTCGGGCCGGACGGTGACCGGGATCGGGACGCACACACTCGAGATCACCGCGCGAGATGGCGCGGACCAGGCGTCGCGGGTCATCGATTTCGAGCTGATCTTCGAGGGTGACAGCTTCCTCATCGTCCGGATGCTCGACCTGGGCGACAACGACTCAGGCGGCGGCGGTGACGCGATCCTGGTCACCGACTCGGCGCAGGGGCTCCAGGCCCACGTCCTCATCGACGCGGGCCCCGCCGGCGTGGGCGGCGCGAACCCCGGCTTCGTCGCGGATCGGCTCCAGCAGCTCGGGGTGAGCTCGCTGGAGGCGGTGATCCTGACGCACGCCCACACCGACCACTTCGAGGGGCTGCCCGCGGTGCTCACGCAGATCGGCGTGGAGCGGTTCATCTACAACGGCCAGGTCCGGTCGTTCAGCGGGTACAACACGGTCCTGGGGCTCGCCGACAGCAACGCCGACACGGTCATCGTCCCGGAGAGCGTCCTCCCCATCGCGCTGACCGGCGAGGGCGGCAGCACGCTGCAGGTGATCCCGCCGCTCACGGCGTACCTGGGCGACACGGACGGCAGCAGCGAGCTCAACAACGGGTCGGTGGGCGCCCGGCTCGAGCGGGGCGCGTTCTCGGCGTTCTTCACCGGCGACGGCGAGTCCGAGGCCAACGACCGGTGGCGGCGGGATTACGGGGCGCTGAGTGGCGCAGTGGACATGCTGAAGGTGGGCCACCACGGCGCGAACGACGCCATCTTCGACACCGGGACGAGCGGAAGCTCGTCGTGGCTCGATCACACCGACCCGTCCATCATGCTGATCAGCGCCAACGGCACGACGCACCCGCGTGAGAACGCGCTGACGAAGATCATGAGCTGGTCGAACACCCGGACCTACTGCACGAACGTCCACGGCGACATCGAGCTCCGGGTCGACATCGACGGCAACACGTCGGTCACGGTGGAGAAGAACGCCAGCGCGGACTGCGAAGCCGGCAGCGACGCGAC
>JBPRGE010000178.1:0-2017 GCA_051418035.1 Candidatus Longimicrobiales bacterium M2_2A_002 | reverse complement strand
ACCCTCGACGCCGGCTTCCTCGGCCTCGGGCGCGGCCTCCTCCGGCTCCCCCTCGGTCTCGCCCGCCGCGGCCTCCACATCGTCGGCGGTGACGCGGCCCTGAGGGCCGCTGCCCTCCACCGCCTCCAGGTCCACGTCCAGGTCGTCCGCCATCCGGCGGGCGACGGGTGAGGCCAGCACCGGGCCTTCGCCGGGCGTCTCGCCGGCCGCCTGGCCAGCAGGCTCCTCTTCCGCCCGGACTTCTTCTTCCTCCCCGGCCTCTTCGCCTCCCCGCGCCTCTTCGTCCCCATCCGTCCTGGGCCCGGCGACACCCCCGCCGGCCGCGGCTTCTTCGGCCTCTTCGGCCTCTTCGGCCTCCTCCGCTCGCTCGGCCTCGCCCTCTGCCGACTCTGCCGACTCTGCCGACTCTACCGACTCCTCCGACTCTTCCGGCGCTCCACTCTCCGTGTACGTCAGCAGCAGGTCGCCCACCTCCACGCGCTCGTCCTCCTCGACCGCCACCGACTCGACGGTGCCGGTGAACGGCGCCGGGATCTCCACGGCCGCCTTGTCGGTCTCCACCACGAAGACGACGTCGCCCTCCTCCACGGCGTCGCCCTCCGCGACGTGGACCTCGACGATCTCCGCTTCCGCGATCCCTTCCCCCGGGTCTTCCAGTCGGAACTCCTGGGCCATGGCTCCTCCTACGCGGCCGCCGCCAGCGCCCGGCGGGCCGCGGCCAGGATGCGATCGGTGTCGGGGAGGTAGTCCTCCTCCCGTGCGAAGTATGGGACGTGGACGTCGTAGCCGGCGACCCGCTCGATGGGCGCCTCGAGACTGTAGAACGCGCCCTCGTTGAGCCGGGCGATGATCTCGGACGCCGGCCCGAAGCTCCTGTGCGCCTCCTGGACGATGAGCGCCCGCCCCGTCTTCCGGACGGACTCGAGGACACGATCGTGGTCGAGGGGCGAGAGAGTGAGGAGGTCGATGACCTCGGCCTCGGCGCCGTCGTCGTCGGCCAGCGTGTCCATGGCCTCCACGGTCCGCCGCGTCAGCGCGCCCCAGGTGACGACGGTGAGGTCGCCGCCCTCCCGGACCACCCGGGCCGCGCCGATGGGCATCGTCTCCTCGTCGTCGGGGACGTCCTCCTTGAACGACCGGTAGACCAGCTTCGGCTCCATGAAGATGACCGGGTCCGGGTCCCGGATCGCGCTGACCAGGAGCGCTCGCGCGTTCCTCGGCCCGGACGGCATCACCACCTTGAGCCCCGGCGTGTGGGCGAACCACGCCTCCTTGCTCTCCGAATGGTGCTCCAGTGCCCGGACGCCCGCGCCGTACGGCATCCGGACCACCATGGGCGCGTGGAACCGGCCCCGGGTCCGCCACCGGATCCGGGCAGCGTGCTCCTCGAGCTGGTGGATGGCCTGGTAGCTGAAGCCGGAGAACTGGATCTCGGCCACCGGCCGGAGCCCGTTGATGGCCATCCCGATGGCGGAGCCCACGATCACGGCCTCCGCCAGCGGCGTGTCCATGACCCGGTCCCCGCCGTACTCCTCCAGGAGCTCCTCGGTGACCCGGAACACCCCGCCGTTCTCCGCCACGTCCTCGCCCAGCACCACCACGGACTCGTCGTTCTCCATCTCCTGCCGCAGCGCCAGGTTCAGCGCGTCGACCATCGTCCGCTCAGCCATCCTCACCCTCCTCTCCGTGCGACGACGCGCCCGGCCCGCCGGCGCCCGGGCGGTCCGCGTCGCCCACGGCCGCGTCCCGCTGCGCCCGCAGGTACGGCGGCATCCCGGCGAGGAGGTGCTCGAAGATGGCGGCGGGTTCGCCCAGCTCGGCCATCCGCTCCTGCGCCTCGTCCCACCCCGCCTCGACCTCCCCGTCCACCTCAGCGTCGATCTCGTCGAGGGCGTCCTCGTCCAGGACGCCCCTCTCCTCGAGGTAGTCCCGGAAACGGGGGATGGGGTCCCGCGCCTCCCACTCCTCGACCTCCTCCTCGCTGCGGTAGCGGCTCGGGTCGTCCACCGTGGTGTGG
>JBPRGE010000177.1:0-4867 GCA_051418035.1 Candidatus Longimicrobiales bacterium M2_2A_002 | reverse complement strand
CGGCCGGGGGGACGCGGCAGGGACCTTCACGGGTAGGGTTCGCGGCTGGGGCGGGCTCGCGGGCGTGGGCCGCTGCCGGCGGGGCCGGGTCCGCGGGCGGGTTCCGGGGGTCGCCCCTGTGCGGGAACGGCGCTCCTCCCTCGCGGCGCGGCCCGGGCGGCTGTCGCAGCCGGACGCACTGCAGGTCCGGGTCGACTCCCGGGGGGGCGCGGCCGGGGGGACGGGTCTGGAACTGGCTGGTAGCGCGTACGGATTGCGGACGGCCGCGAGAGCACGCCCGCCCGGCAACCTGCGCGGTGCCTGCGCCGCAGACACCAGCGGCCCCACTGTCCCGGTGTCTCACGTTCCCGGGAGGGACGCCGTTCCCGCGGAGGCGCGCCCCTCCGAACGAGCCCGCGAATCCGGCCTCGCCCGGGACGGCCCTGGCCCGCGAGGCCCGCCCTGCCGCGAGCCCGAGAAAGTGAGGTCGGCGCGCCGGAGCGGGAACGGCGTCCCGATCACACAGCGTCCCGACCCCTCGCGGAACGGCCTTTGCCCGCAAGGGTATGTGGCTTTACAGCATCAGCACCTGGCGGTATTTTGGATTGCTGTCGCATCACCATCGAGAGGAGTGGCATGGTCGAGGTCGTACTGAGCGAGAACGATCGGCTGGATTGGGCGCTGAAGAAGTTCCGGCGCAAGATGCTCCGGTCGGGTCGCTTCAAGGACATGAAGAAGAAGCGGTACTACGAGAAGCCGAGCGAGGCGCGGAAGCGGAAGGCCGCGGCTGCGCGTCGTCGCAACGCTCGGGCCCGCCGTCGTCGCAACCGCTGATCCGCGGACGCATCCTACGCAGCCGATAGAGCCGGACCAGGCATGACGTTCGAAGAGTTGACATCATCGGACGCGCTCCTGCGCGCCATCGATGACCTCGAGTGGACCCTCCCGACCCCGATCCAGCAGGACGGCATCCCGCCGACCCGTGCGGGACGGGACGTGGTGGGCATCGCCCAGACCGGCACCGGCAAGACGGGTGCGTTCCTGATCCCCACGCTGGAGCGGCAGGAGGGCAAGGAAGGGCTCCGTACACTGGTCCTCTGCCCGACCCGGGAGCTGGCGCAGCAGGTGGCGCAGGATGCCCGGGACCTCTCGCGGCACATGGAGGTGTTCGTAGGCGAGATCTACGGCGGTGTCCCGTACGAGCCGCAGATCCGTGGGCTGAAGGCCGGGTTCGACGTGCTGGCGGCCACGCCCGGCCGGCTGATTGACCACATGGACAAGGGGAACGTCGACTTCGGCGAGGTGGACACGCTGATCCTCGACGAGGCCGACCGGATGCTGGACATGGGCTTCCGTCCACAGATCGAGCGGCTGCTGGAGCGGATCCCCAGGGACCGGCAGACGCTGCTGTTCAGCGCGACCATGCCGAACGGCGTGCACGCGCTGGCCACCCGGATCCAGAAGGACCCGGTATGGATCGAGGTCACGCCGGACGTGAAGGCGGCGGAGACGGTGAACCAGATCGTCTACTCGGTCAAGCCGGACAAGAAGGTGGACCTGCTGCTGGAGCTGATGGACGGCCCGGACATGGACCAGGTCCTGGTCTTCACCCGCACGAAGCGGGGCGCGGACCTCCTCTATCATCGGCTGCGGGGCGCGGGGATCGCGGTCAACGTGATCCACGGCGACCGGAACATGAAGCAGCGGGGCAGCGCCATGGACGCCTTCGCGGAGGGGCACGCCCGGGTGCTGGTGGCCACGGACGTGGCGCAGCGGGGCCTGGATATCGAGGGGATCAGCCACGTCATCAACTACGACGTCCCCCGCGACCCCGAGGACTACGTGCATCGGATCGGCCGGACGGGCCGTGCGGGCACGGCCGGCGACGCCGTGACGTTCATGACGGCCGCCGAGCTGGGCATGGTCCGCTCCATCGAGCGTGTGCTGGGCTACGGCCTGCCCCGGATCTCGCTGGAAGGCTTCGACTACGGCGGCGCGCCGGCGGGGAGCGCAAGGGCACAGACCAAGTCGAACAGGACCGGCCGACGGATGGGCTCGCGCAACACGGCCGACCTCTCCGAGGAAGAGCTCAAGCGGCTGATGGAGCACGGCTGAGCCGACGTCCGGCGACCGACACGCGATCCGGGCCCGACCCCGATCCAACCTTTTCCGCTCCCGGGATGTCTCACCGCACGAGTATCCACTACGTGCGACCTCGGGAGACCCAATGAAGAAGACACTGCTCTGGATGGCGGGCCTCGGCCTGCTGCTCTCACCCCTCACTCTCGCCGCGCAGGCGGAGCCCGTCCGGGTCGACCGGGACGTGGAGTGCCGCTGGAACGGTGACCGGGAGACGTACTGCGAGACCCGGGAGTTCTCGCTCCCGGCACGAAGCCGGCTGGAGGTGGACGCCGCGCCCAACGGCGGGATCGATGTCCGCGGCTGGGACCGCGACGAGATCCGGCTGATCGCCCGGGTCCGTGCGTGGAGCCGGGACGGCGACCCGGAGTCGCTGGCCCGCTCCATCGAGGTCCGCACGGACGACGTCATCGAGGCCCGTGGCGAGCGGAGCCGGAGTCGGGACGGCTGGTCGGTCAGCTTCGATCTCATGGTCCCGCGCGGGACCGGGCTCCGGCTCGAGTCGAGCAACGGCGGGATCGAGCTGGACGGGCTGACCGGCGAGGTCTACGCGCGCACCACCAACGGCGGCATCTCGCTGGTCGGCGGCGAGGGTCGCGTCCGGGGCGAAACCACGAACGGCGGTCTCGATATCGAGCTGACCGGCGACCGGTGGAAGGGCGATGGCGTGGATCTCCGGACCACGAATGGCGGCGTCCGGATCGAGGTCCCCGCCGACTACTCCGCGGAGCTGGAGACGGGCACGGTGAACGGCGGGATGGAGATCGACTTCCCGGTCACGGTCCAGGGACGGATCAACCGGACGCTGCGGACCGAGCTCGGCGACGGCGGCGCACTGGTCCGGGCGAAGACCACGAACGGCGGTGTCGTCATCCGCAGGCGCTGACCTCCCCGGTAGCGACCCGAGGGCGCTGACGCTAGATTCGGGCGTCGGCGGCCACTCCAGCGGCCCGGCAGCAGACCTTCTGTCGGGCCGCCACCTTTGGATACCCATGAAGCGATTCCTTCCAGTTCTCATGACCGCGGTCCTGGCGGGCTGCGGAACGGATGTGACGGGGCCCGCCCCATCGCTGATATCGTGCGTGTTCGGCGAGCCGATCACCGCCGAGGTGGGCGAGGTGGTCCAGGTCCGGGGCGCGGAGCATCAGACCTCCTGCCTGGCCGGGGACGGTGCATCCGAGTTCCTCTACATACCGTTCTACGCGACGGCGGACACGAGTGCCCAGCTGGCCCTCGGCATCACGGGCGCTGGCCTCGCGGGGAGCGTGGCCGTCGAGCAGGTCGGCCTCGCAGCCGCCGCCCGGGACGCGCTCCGTCCGCGGTTCTCTCTCGATGCCGGGTTCCACAATCGACTCCGGCAGCGCGAGATCCGGGAGCTGGAGCCGTTGATCCGACCGGCCGGGATAGCGCCTCCGGTGGCCATGGACCGGGACGGCGCGCTGGTGGCCGCGGACGTTCCGGCGGTGGGCGAGCTCAGGGACTTCAATGTTGCCATCAGCTGCTCGGAAACCGACCTGCGGACCGGCCGCGTGATGTTCGTATCCGATCACGCCGTGGTGTACGCCGACACGGCGAACCCGGCCACGTTCACGTCCCAGGAATTCGCCTTCTTCGGGACCACGTTCGACACGCTGGTCCACCCGGTGGAGATCGCCCATTTCGGCGCGCCCACGGATATCGACGCGAACGGCCGCTCGATCCTCTTCTTCACCCGGGCGGTCAACGAGCTGAACCCCGCCGGCTCGGAGCAGGTGACCATCGGCTTCTTCTGGTCGGGCGACCTCTTCCCGGAAACGGAAACGGACCGGCTGGAGGCGTGTCCCGCGGCCAACCAGAGCGAGATGTTCTACCTGATCGCGCCGGATCCCCAGGGCGAGGTCGGCGTGGAATTCAGCCTCGACGACGTCCGCAACCTGGCCATCCCGCTCATCGGCCACGAGTTCCAGCACCTGATCAATGCGTCGCGTCGCCTCTTCGTGAACCAGGCCACCACGTTCGAGGCGCCCTGGCTGAACGAGGGACTGAGCCACGCTGCGGAGGAGCTGCTGTACCTCGAGGTCTCGGGGCTCCGGTCGGGGACGAACCTCACACTGGATTCGGTGCTGACCGCCATCGCGCCCGGCGATAGTGCCAGGGCCTTCTTCAACCGCTACATGGGCTCGAACATCAACAACTTCGCCAAGTTCCTGAGCCGGCCGGACACGGCGTCGCTCATGGGCCCGCCCAACTCGCTGGCGACCCGGGGCGCGTCGTGGAACTTCCTCCGGTACGCGGCGGACCGGAGCGGCGTGAGCGACCCGACGTTCTTCTCCGGCGTGGTGAACGGCACCGACGCAGGGATCGTCAACCTCGACGCTGTGATCGGCAGCGGCCGTACGCTGGACTGGATGCGCGACTGGTCGGTCTCCGTGTTCGCTGATGACAACGTGCCCGGCCTCGAGTCGCGGTTCACCGTGACGACGTGGAACCTGCGGAGCGTGTATCAGGGCACGAACCTCGAGGAGTACCCGCTGCAGGTGGAGTCGCTCGAGGGCGAGGCGACGTCCAGTCTCGACCTGATGGCCGGCGGGACGGCGTACATCCGGTTCGGCGTTCCCGCCGATGGCGTGGGCGTCCTCCACGTGGAAGCCGGCGATGGCGAGCCGCCGACCACGCTCCGCGGCTCGTTCCTGCGGGTGCAGTGATGGCGCCCCGGATGAAGCACCTGTACTCGATCCTGGCCCCGATCCTGGCCACCGCGCTCCTGGCG
>JBPRGE010000176.1:0-1181 GCA_051418035.1 Candidatus Longimicrobiales bacterium M2_2A_002 | reverse complement strand
CCTGGCTTCTTCCCCGCTGTCCACACCGGCGCCGCCACATGCGCCGACCGCCGTGGCGGCGAGAAGCACGATCACCCTGATGTGTCTCGTCATCGATCCTCTCCTCCTGAGCCGGGGCTCGCCTGGCCCCGCACTCTGTGGAATGCCTCTCCGGGTCGCGGCCCGGGGGGGCGGCTGCTTTCTCTGCACGGAAAGGTCACGGCTGGCGGCGCCCCTGGCTGTGATGTTCGTCACGCGGACACCGACGTGGCATGCGTCACAGCCCGGACACCTCGCCCGAGCGCATCATGGAAGCGACCAGCAGACGACCGACACCACGGAGCAGGGATGACGGGAGACAGAGCGAACGGAAAGACGGAGCTGCGGACGGGCGGCGGGTGGCTCGCCACCTGGGCGCCCCGGCTGGGCGGGTGGACCGGCGCGCTTTTCGGTGTTCTGACGGTGGTGGCGGGGGGATCCGTTCTGCTCGGCCTCCGGGACCCCGGCTACCCGGCGTTCCGACCGCTTCTGATCTTCAACACGGTCATGGGGCCGCTCTACATCCTGGCCGGCGTGCTGGTGCTCACCCGCCGACGAGCCGGCCGGCTGGCGGCGGGCTCGATCGGTGTGGTCAACCTGGGCGTCCTCGCCGCGATTATCGTCGTGCCCGATGCCGTGGCACGGGAGAGCCTCGCCGCCATGGCCGTGCGGACGGCGGTGTGGCTCCTCATCTTCGCGGTGGTGTCCGCGGTTCCAGGACGGCGGAATCGGGCCCCGGGCTGACCGGGAGAATCCACGCCGCTCCCGCCGTTGCCGGACCGAGGCTCGCGTCCGACGTTCACCAGGGAGTTCGATCCGCATCTGGAGTCGACGCGCAACTCAGGGAGGAGCGGCGGCCGATGGCACGACATCCCGGACGATGGCCCGGAGTGATGGTTCTGCTCGTGGTGGTCACAGTGGGGACATCGGCGCTCTCCGCCGGGGCGCAGCAGGTTCCGGATCGGCCCCGGACCGCCCTGGTATTGAGCGGCGGTGGAGCCCGGGGCGCGGCGCACATCGGAGTGCTGAAGGTGCTGGAGGAGGCACGGGTCCCGGTGGACCTGGTGGTGGGGACCAGCATGGGGGCCGTGGTGGGAGGACTCTGGGCATCCGGGATGCCGGCGGCCGAGCTGGAGCGGGAGCTCCTGGCCGTGGACTGGCCG
>JBPRGE010000175.1:0-2976 GCA_051418035.1 Candidatus Longimicrobiales bacterium M2_2A_002 | reverse complement strand
GGGCAACATGGAGCGGTTCATGTGGTCCATCAACGGCGTGAAGTTCTCCGATGCCGAGCCCATCGAGGTGGCGTACGGAGAGCGGATCCGGCTGGTGCTGGTCAACGACACCATGATGAACCACCCCATGCACCTGCACGGGATGTGGATGCACCTCGAGAACGGGGCGGGGAAGCGGATGCCGCAGGTCCACACCATCAGTGTGAAGCCCGCCGAACGGGTCTCACTGCTGTTCAACGGGGATGCCCCGGGCCCGTGGGCCTTCCACTGCCACGTGCTCTACCACATGGACGCGGGGATGTTCAGGGTTGTGCGGGTGAGCGATCCCGCGGCGGCCGGGGAGGAGGAATGATGACGCGAACGCTCGACGCCATCGGATGGAATCGCGGGTTCGCGCCATGGTTGGCCGTGATCTTGCTCGCCTTCGGGAACGTCGTCGTGCCGGGAGACGCAGCGGCCCAGACCATGGATGACCACATCTACTGGATGGTCATGGCCGATGAGTTGGAGTACGCCCCGGGGCCCGAGGGCCGGCCGGTCTTCCTGGACGGCTCCATCTGGATCGGCGGGGACTACAACCGGTTCCAGCTCAACCTCGAGGGGGACGCTGAGACTGCGGAATCCACGGGCGCGCTCGAGGCGCAGGCCCTCTACAGCCGCCTGATCAGTCCGTTCTTCGAGGCGCAGGCGGGGCTCGGCCTCGAGACCACGTTTGGCGGGGCCGAATCGAGACGCCGCGGACTTCTGGTGCTCGGACTCCAGGGCCTGGCGCCGTACTGGTTCCACGTGGAGCCGCAGCTGCTGGTGAGCCACGAGGGCGATGTGTCGTTCGCGTTCAGCGCGAGCTACGAGCTGCTGTTCACACAGCGGCTCATCCTGGAGCCCGAGCTGGAGCTGAAGGCCGCGCTGCAGGATGTGCCGGAGTGGGACGTCGGCTCCGGGCTCAACGACATCGAGCTCGGCGGGCGGCTCCGGTACGAGCTCGCCCGGGAGTTCGCCCCGTACGTGGGCGTCGTCTGGGAGCGACGGTTCGGGCAGACCGCCGACTTCGCCCGGGCAGCCGGGGAAGACGTGAGCGAAACCCGGTTCGTCGCAGGGGTGCACGTCTGGTACTGACCGCTGATTCGAGAGCAGGGGAGAGGAGACCGAATGGACGGACGCACGTGGAAGGTAGTCGGGGTCACCACCGCCGTGGTTCTGGCGCTTCTGGCGCTGGGCGGGCTGGTGTTCATGTACTCGGGCGGCTACAGCGTCGCTGCTACCGACGGACACTCGGGACTGGTTCAATGGGCATTGGAGACCACGAAGGATCGGTCCATCCGGGCCCGCGGCGATGAGGTCCCCGAACCGCCGGCGTTCGACTCCGCACTGGTCGTGTCCGGGTTCGACGGGTTCCGCGACATGTGTGTCGAGTGCCATGGCGCCCCGGGCGTCGATCCAGGGGTGAACGGCCAGGGGCTGTACCCCGAGCCGCCGGAGCTGGGCGAGGAGGCCCACGAGTTCACCGACGGCGAGTTGTTCTGGATCACGAAGCACGGCGTCAAGTTCACGGGAATGCCCGCGTTCGGCCCCACGCACGCGGACCGGGATCTGTGGGCGGTGGTGGCGTTCATCCGGGAGCTCGAGGGGATGAGCCCGGAAGAGTACGAGCGCCGGGTCGCCGAGCGGGAGGCCGAGCTGGAGGCCCAGGGATCCAGCGGCGGACACAGCCACGCGCCCGGCACACCGGAGCACGAACACTGAGAGGCGCCATGAGCCACCTTATGACCGTTTTCGGATTCGTCACCACTCTCGGCCTCGCCGGGCTGCAGGTCGGGCCGGCCGCGGACACGGGCGCGCCCTTCGGGCCGGTCCCGGAACAGAACCCCGACTCCGCCGCCGTCGTGGCCGCGGTGGACGCATTCCACACCGCGCTGGAACACGCCGACACCGCTGCCGTGCGCCGACTGCTTTCGGAGGACGCCATCGTCCAGGAGGGCGGTGGGGTGGAGGACCGCGCGGAGTACCTCTCCCATCACCTGTCGGCCGATATGGCGTTTGCCGGTGCCGTGCAGGCGGAGCGATGGCTCGTGTCGGTGGAGGTCCTTGGCGACGCCGCCTGGGTGGCGTCCACGAGCCGGCGGACCGGTACATTTCGGGACCGCGAGATCGACCTTCAGGCCGCCGAGCTCATGGTTCTGACCCGAGGGCCGGACGGCTGGCGCATATCCGCCATCCACTGGTCGTCGCGCTCCCGAAGCTGACTCTCGGGGAGCCCCCGGGCGATCCCGGGGATGAATGAGCCTTCATGGGCAGTTCACCGGCAGTTCAGCCGTGTCTTCATAGAGTTGACGCGTGGGCCCGGACTTTCCTGGCCCGGACACCAACGCAACTCGATAAGGAAGGTTGAACCATGAAGACGCTCGCAGCACTCGCGACGGCCGCCCTGCTGGCCGTGCCGTTGGCCCAGCAGAACAGGGACGCTCCAGGCCCCAGGGCCATGCAGGCAGGACAGCACTGCCCGGGCATGACCGGAGGAAGCTCGGTCGCCGTGATCCTGAACCAGAAGGACGCCCTCGACCTGACCGAGGACCAGGTGAGACAGCTGGAGGAGCTCGACAACGAGGCCGCGGGGCCGCACATGAGCGGCGCCATGGCCGCGTGGCAGGGCGCCCGCGATCTGCTCGACGCCGACCAGCCCGACCTCAAGGCCTACGAGGCCCGCCTGCGGGAGGCAGCCGACCACATGGTTCAGAATCATACCGCCATGGCGGCGGTCAGCGTGGCGGCCCGCAAGGTCCTGACCCCCGAGCAGCGGGAGGTCCTGGCTGACATGCCGACCCAGGGGCACGGGATGGGCATGATGCACGGCGGCACGATGGGTGATGGAATGATGGGCGATGGAGCGATGGGCCACGGCATGATGGGTGCCGGAGCGATGCATGGCGATGCCGCCGGATCCGGGAACGGATGCCCGATGATGGGCGGTAGGAGTGG
>JBPRGE010000174.1:0-13680 GCA_051418035.1 Candidatus Longimicrobiales bacterium M2_2A_002 | reverse complement strand
GCCGCGTCCGCACCCGTCGTGGCCGGCGTCTACCACCCGGCCATGGCGCCGGTGGGGCTGCTGATGGCCGTCGTCGGATACGTCCTCGGGATCTACGCGGCCCTCGGCGCAGCGTGGCTGCTTGCGCTGGTGGGGGGGTAGGAGAAGCGGAGTCAGGAGTGCAAGAGTGCAAGAGTGCAAGAGTGCAAGAGTGCAAGAGGGCAAGAGGGCAAGAGGGCAGAGGGCAGAGGGCAGGAGTCTGGGGAGCAGGAACCAGGGGTCGAGGGTCGGGGGCCGGGTGAGGGCGTGTACCGCTGGAGCGATTTTGTTCGAGCCCGAACGAACTAGTTGGTCCACTACATCCTTAAGCTGTTGTTGTATAACCACTTGGGTTGGATTGGTCTCGGATCGTTCGTTCGCGTACGAACGATCTTGCTTGCGGAGAATAGGAGTGGGGCCGTCCCGCAGCGGGGGCGCCGGCGAAGGCAGCGTCGCGGGCGGGACCGGGACGGCTACCCCCCGATGGGGAGGACGAGGCGGGCTTCGGCGCCCGGGCGGTCGGTGCGGTTCTCGAGCACGAGGGAGCCGCCGTGCGCCTCGGCGATCTGGCGGCTCAGCGCCAGGCCGATCCCGGAGCCGCCGGGCTTGGTGGTGAAGAAGGGGACGAAGAGGTTGGTGGCGTCGGCGATGCCGGGGCCCTCGTCGCGGACGAGGACCTCGAGGGAACCCTCTCGGCGCCGCCAGCGGATGTCGACGCCGCCGTCGGTCTCGAGCGCGGCGTCGACGGCATTCGTGACGAGGTTGATCAGGAGCTGATCGAGCTGGTCCTCGTCGGCGGCGATGACCATCTCGGGCCCGTCGCCGACGCGGACGTCCAGCCGGGTCTCGAGCTCGGCCGTCCGCCGGATCCAGGGGCGGACCTCCATCGGCTCGAGCTCGGGGGCGGGGAGCCGGGCCAGGCGGGCGTACGAGGCCATGAAGCGGTTGAGGGCCTTGGCCCGGGCGGCGATCACGCCGAGCCCCTGACGCAGGTCCTCGTCGGCGTCGTCGGGCGGCGGGTGCCGGTCGAGGAGGTTCTGGAGGCTCTCGGTCAGCGACATGATGGGCGCCAGCGAGTTGTTGATCTCGTGGCCGAGCACCCGGACGAGGCGTTTCCACGCCTGACGCTCTTCCTCACGGAGGGCTCGGCTCAGGTCGGAGAGGACGACGAGCCGGTGACGGAGCCCCTCCTGGCGGAACGTCGTCCGTCGCAGCTCCCAGCGGCCCGAGCCGCCGGTGTACCGCCAGTCGAGAGTCCGGGGGGTCTCTCCCTCGAGGGTCTCCTCGAGGCCGAGTTCGGAGGCCGTGCGTCCCAGTAGACGGTCCGCGGAGCGGCCCAGCAGCCGCTCGCCGGACCGGTTGACCAGACGGAGCCGGCTGTCGCCGTCGAAGGCGAAGACGGCCACGTCGATCTCGGCCATCACTTTCCGCAGGAGGGTGCTGGCCTCGACTGCGCCGAGCCGCTGCTCGCGGAGGGTGGTGCCGAGCGTGTTGATCTCGTGGAGGGCGAGGCCGAGGGCGTCGTCCGGACTGGCGCGACGCGCGCGGATCGAGAAGTCGCCTTCCCGGAGCGCGCCCAGGAGGTTGCTCAGCGTCTGGAGCGGGCGGATCACCGACTGCTGGAGGACCACCGCGGCCCCGAGCCAGCCGAGCCCGATGACCAGGGTGAGCGTCCACTGCAGCCGGGCGGTGAAGTCGCCGCCCCACAGGAGGATGAGGGCGGTCACGGAGCCGGGCAGGCCGATGAAGATGGCCAGGAACAGGATCCGTCGCTCGTGGGGAAGGCGCCCGCCCGGGTCTGGGCTCATAGGTCGTGTTTCTGGAGCCTCCTGTAGAGGGCGCTGCGGCTCAGACCGAGCGACTCGGCGGCCCGGCTCACGTTGCCCTCGTACCGGTTCAACGCCTTCTGGATGAGGACCCGCTCCGCGTGGTCCAGCGTCACCTTGTCGAGCCGGTCCAGCGTTTCGGTCGGGGTCCGGAGGTTGAGGTCGGAGTCCTTGACCTGGCTGTCCCGCGCCATGAGGACCGCCCGCTCCACGACGTGCTCCAGCTCCCGCACGTTCCCGGGCCACGCGTGGTCCAGCAGCGCCTGCATGGTGGACTTCTCGAAGCCGGTGATAGTCTTGCCGTAGTGCTCGGCCTCCCGCTCGAGGAAGCGGGCCGCCAGAATGGGGATATCCTCGCGCCGGTCCCGGAGCGGTGGGAGCCGGATCTCCACCGTGTTCAGACGGTAGAGGAGGTCTTCACGGAACTCGCCCTCCGCGATGGCCTTGTCGATATCCGCGTTCGTGGCCGAGATCACTCGGACATCCACGTTCCGGGTCTTCGACGACCCCACCCGCTGCACCTCGCCCGACTCCAGCACCCGCAGCAGCTTGGCCTGCTGTTTGGGCGTGATATTGGCGATCTCGTCCAGGAAGAGCGTGCCCCCGTCGGCCAGCTCGAAGCAGCCGACCCGGTCGGTCTTCGCATCCGTGAACGCGCCCTTCACGTGGCCGAACAGCTCGCTCTCGAAGAGGTTCTCGCTGAAGCCGCCCGCGTTCACAGCGATGAGCGGCCGCTCCGCGCGCCGCGACGCCGCGTGGAGCCAGCGGGCGACCACCTCCTTGCCCGTGCCGTGCTCGCCGGTGACCAGCACGTTCGCATCCGACGGACCCACCCGCTCCATGATCTTCACGGTGGGCTGCATGGCCCGGGACTGGGCCACGAACTCCGGCAGGTTCTGCTTGCGCAGTCGCCGCGTCTCGCCCTCCAGCGACTGCTTCTCCCGCTTCGTCTTCGCCAGCTCGATCTGGGTCCGGAGCATGCTCAGGAGCCGGGCGTTGTCCCACGGCTTCTCGATGTAGTCGCGGGCGCCGAGCCGCATGGCCTCCACGGCCCCCTCCACACTTCCCCAGGCGGTCATGACGATGACCGGCAGGGTATGGTCGAGGGCCCGGAGCTTCGACAGGACGTCGAGCCCTTCGCGGCCGGAGGTCGTGTCCCGGGCGTAGTTCAGGTCCATGAGGATCGCATCGAACTCCTGCTGCTCCACCTCCTCGAGGATCTCCTCCGGCGCCGCGGCAGTCACGATCCGGAACCCCTCGCCCTTGAGCAGGAGGCGGAGGGCCTGGAGGACGTCCGGCTGGTCATCGGCGATGAGGATCGTGGACATGGGGCTCCCGGCTGGGTTCTCGGCATCAATCTACACCCCCGCGCGCCGAACTTCGACCGGCGGTCATGCGTCGGGCGGTCAGTAGGCCGCGGCGGCTTCCTCCGGGCTCACGACCCAGCCGTCCATGAGGTTGACGATCCGGTCGCCGTAGGCGGCCATCTCCTCGGAGTGGGTGACCTGGATGATCGTGGTGCCCCGCTCCTCGTTGAGTTCCTTCAGGAGCGCCATGATCGCGTGGCTCTGCCGTGAATGGAGGCTCCCCGTCGGCTCGTCGGCCAGGATCAGGCGCGGGCTGGCGACGATCGCCCGGGCCACGCCCACCAGCTGCTGCTGACCGCCGGACAGCTGACTGGGGAAGAGGTCCTTCTTGCCGACGATCTGGAACCGGTCCAGGACGTCGGCCACGACCGCCTGACGCTCGCTCCGCTTGATGCTTCGGTAGCTGAGCGGGATGTCCAGGTTCTCCGCCACCGTCAGGTCGTCGATCAGGTGGTACTGCTGGAAGACGAAGCCGATGTGCGCCTTGTTGAGCTCCATCCGCTGCCGGGGCTTCAATTCGTGCACGGCGTGACCGTCCAGCACGTACTCGCCGCTCCAGTCGTGGTCGAGCATCCCGAGGATCCCGAGGAGCGTGGACTTCCCGGCGCCGGACGGGCCCATGACGGTGATGAACTCCCCCTCCTCGACGTCCATCGAGACCTGGCGGAGCACGTAGGTGCGCCCCGCCCGGGTCTCGAAGTACTTCTCGATATTGTCGAGCTGGATGAGGGGCATGGCTCAGACCTCGAAGCCCGCTTCCTCGAGCTCGTGGGCCTCGCGCCGGTCCTCGTCCTCAACCACGCGGCCGTCGAACAGGTGGATGCTCCGCTCGGCGTGCTGGGCGTAGCGCGGGTCGTGGGTCACCATGACGATGGTGGCGCCGCCGTCGTGGAGCTCCTCCATCAGCTCCATCACGGCCTCGCCGTTGGCCGAGTCGAGGTTCCCCGTGGGCTCGTCGGCCAGGAGCATCAACGGGTCTCCGACGATGGCACGGGCCACCGCTACGCGCTGCTGCTGACCACCCGAGAGCTGCGACGGGTAGTGCTTCATCCGGTGCGCCATCCCGACCCGCTCCAGCGCCTCCTCCACCCGCTGTTTCCGCTCCTTGCCCGGCATCCCCCTGTACGTGAGCGGGAGCTCGACGTTCTCGTACACGTTCAGGTCGCCGATCAGGTTGAACGCCTGGAAGATGAAGCCGATGGCCCGGTTCCGGATGTGGGCCCGCTGGCTCGCCGAGAGGTTCGCCACGGGCCGGCCGTCGAGGATGTACTGCCCATCGCTGGGGGAGTCCAGGAGCCCGAGGATCGAAAGCAGCGTGGTCTTCCCACACCCCGACGGTCCGGCGATCGCCACGTACTCGCCGGGATGGATGTCGAGGTGGATGTCGTTCAGTGCGTGGGTCTCGACCTCCTCGGTGTAGAAGACCTTGGTCACGCCCTGCAGCTTGATCATCGGCTCCATCGTTGACTCCCTGTCTCGCGGGTCATGTTCCGGCTGTGCCGGTAGGGGGCTTGCCCCGCTGCTCGTGGGTGCGCTCTCGTCGCGTGATCGCTGCACGGGTCGGCTACCGGAGCCGGACCCGATCGTACTCGTCCCAGGCGGACATGTCGGAGAGGATCACGACGTCGCCCTCCTCCAGCCCGTTCCGTACCTCCACCTCGTTCACCGACGTCTGTCCCAGTTGGACAGTGACACGGACGGCTTCGTTGCCCTCCGCCGTCAGCCTGAAGAGGCCGACGGAGCTGTTCGCCTGACCGATGTGCGGCCGCGGCATGTACAGGACATCCTCCAGGCGCGCCACCTCGATGGTGCCGTCCACGCTCAGATCCGGCCGCGCGCCACGGGGCAGCTCCTCGACATCGAGGGCCACGTCGACGGTGACCGAGCCGCCGCGGGCTGCGGGGTCGATCCGGGTCACGTGGCCGGGAATCGTCCCGCTTCGGATGTCGATCGTCGCCGGCTGACCGACGGCCACGTCCCGGGCCTGGACCTCGGGGATCCGCAGGACCGCCTTGAGCTCGCCCGGCTGGACGACCACCGCCAGCGTCTGACCCGACTGGACCCACTGGCCCGGCTCGAAGTTCAGCTCCTGGAGCACGCCGTCCTCCCCCGCGGTCACGTTCAACGATGCCAGTCGCTCCTGCTGGAAGTCCACGATCTGCTGCAGTCGGTCCACCTGCGACACCTGTACGGCCAGCTGCTGCTCCGAGTTTCGGTCCATGAGCTCGAGGCGCTCTCGCTCGATCTGGAGCCGCTCCTCCAGCTCCTCGACCTGGTCCCGGGATCGCTGCAGCTCGTTCGCCGCGATCAGGTTGTTCGCGGCGAGCTCCTCGTTGGAGCGGAGCGTCCGCACCGCCTGCCGGTACTGCGATCGCGTCTGGGCGACCACGCCCGCCTGGTTCAGCCGCTGCGTGGCCAGGCTCGTCCGCATCTCCACCAGGCTCGCCTGCGCGGCCGCCAGCTGCCGCTCGGCCTCCAGCGCCTGCAGCTGCACGTCCGGGTTCGACATCTCCATCAGCACTGTCCCCGTGGTAACCTCCGCGCCCGGCTCCGCCAGGCGCCGCTCCACCCGGCCCGCAGTCACCGCGGAGACGTACCGGACGTGCTCGGGGACCAGGGTGCCCGGGCCGCGGACCTGACGGATCATCGTGCCGTGCTCGACCGCCCCGGTGAAGACCACGTCCCGGTCCACCGCGGGCGCCGCAGGCTGAAGCTGCGCGAGGCCGATCGTCACGGCCGCAACGACGACCACGGCCGCGGCGATCAGTCCCCACCGCTTCCACTTCCTGCCCTTCGTCTCCCGGGGCACGTCCATCATGATCCGGCGCGGCTCCTGCCTGGGGCCGCCGCCCGACGTACTGCCCCGTTCGGATGTGCCGCCCCGGTCGGACGTGCCGCCCTGATCGGACGTGGGGTCCCGGTCCTCTGCCGGCATGGTCAACCTCGGCTCCGACGTGTCATTGGCTGTCCCCGTTCGTCAGCGACCGGCGGGCCGCAGCGGCTGTCCCACCGCGGCCTCGAGATCGGCCAGCGCCTCGTGGAAGGTATACACGGCGGCCAGGTACGCCTGGTCCGCCTGCGATTTCAGTGTCTCCGCCTCCGTGAGCTGGACGAAGGAGTCCAGCCCCACCCGGTACCGCTCCCGGGCCTGCTCCAGCTGGTCGGCGGCCAGCTCCCGGTTCGTCTCCTCGATCTGCACGGCCTGGTACGCCGTCTCGAGCTGGAGGAAGGCCGCGGCCACGTCGGCCTTCAGCCGGAGTCGCTCGCCCCGCCGCTGGTGCTCCGTGTCGTCGGCCGCCGCCCGGGCCTCCGCCACCTGACGCTGGCGGCTGAATCCCGTGAAGACCGGGATGGAGACCCGGAGCGACACCGTCAGCGGCTGCTGCTGGAATTCGAACGGGAACGCCCGGTTGGTGGCCACCACGGCGGAGCGGAGCGAGTCCACGCGCTGGTCGGTAAGCTGGTACTGGCTGCAGTCCTCCGCCGGATACGGATCCGCGAGCCGGGAGCTGAGGTCATTGAACTGCTGGCACGCCTCGAGCCGGCTTTCCAGCCCATCGACCCGCTGCGCGACGAGGAACTCGTCGTTGCCGACCTGGCGGGTGAACCCCGAGATGTTCGCGCTCGCCGTCAGGGTCGGAAGATACGCCGACCACGCCGTCCTCGCCGCAGCCCGCTGTGCCCGCTCCCGGGCCTCCAGCGACCGGAGGCTCGGATGGCCCGAAAGCGCCGTCTCCACCAGCGACTCCCGGGTCCAGCCCGGCTCGAAGACCTCGAACTCCGAGGTCAGCATGACGTCGGAGTCGATCTCGACGCCGAGCTGCTGAAGGAGCCGCAGCCGGGCCGTCCGGTAGCTGCTTTCCGCCGTCAGTAGGTCGACCTGGCTGCGTCCACGCTCGACCTGCGCCTGCTGCGCATCCAGCGGGATGGCGACGCCGGCCTGCGCCCGCGTCCGCGCCAGACGGAGGTTCTCCTCCGCACGCTCCAGCTCCTGACGACGCAGCTTCACCACGTCGCGCGCCCGAAGCACCGACAGGTACGAACGGGTGATCGCGGTTTCGAGGGCCACCTCCTCCGCACGGATATTCGCCGAGACCGCGCGGTGACTCGCCCGCTGCTCATGGAGGTTGAACAGCGTCTGGCCGCTCAGCCTCAGGTTCATGCTCGCCGAGTAGTCGGAGAAGTAGTACGACGGCGTTTCGGTGAAGCCGATGTCCGAGGCGGTGAAGCTGCCGAAGAGCGCGGCGCCGCTGTTCTCGTACCGCGCACCGCCACTCACGCTCGCCGTGGGGAGGAACCCGGCGTACGCTTCCCGGACCGCCCAGCTCGCCGGGGCCTCATCGTTGCGCACCGCCAGGAACGATGGGTTGTTCCGGCGGGCCAGCTCCTGCGACTCCTCCAGCGTCAGTGCGGCCGGCTCCTGCGCCGCCGTGCCACCGGCTGCCGCCACCACGGCCGCCACCGCCAGGGCCGCGGCCCACCGCTGTGCTCGCATGTCGGTCATCCACCCTCGTGACTCTCAGTCGGCGTTCGGACTTCCGCCCATCCGGAGGGGCGAGGACCGTGCCGCAGCCGGTCAGCCGGCCTAAAACCCTGGTGGAATGGTAGTTACACGATATTCTCCACGTCCTCTTCCGACCGGTTCCGGGGCGCGAGGTGTCCGATTCCGAACACCTGGGCCCGTGAGACCCGGGCCCGTGGGAAGAAGGGGCGTCGGGCTGATGCCCGACGCCCCTGGAGGCACGACCGACCCGCGTCGACGCCTACGAGGCGCCGACCGGGCTCGGTACGGCGGAAGGACTCGGCATCTGCTCGCGCTCGCTGGACGGGACGGCGCGGAGGATCGGGAATTTCTTGACCAGGAACAGGTAGCCCATGAGCTCCGCGGCCACGAGGCCGATGGTCACGGCGAACTCGGGCAGGGCGGGGAAGTAGGCCCATTCCGGTCCGGGGTTGAAGGCCAGCAGGTACGTGGAGAAGCGGTAGAGCGCGCCCGCCAGCACCACGACGGTCCCCACGGCCACGAAGAACTGGGGACCGGCGCGCTCCCGGTGCCGGAGCAGCTCGATGGCGGGGACGGCGAACATCACCATCTCCAGCTGGAAGAGCAGGCCGTAGGCGTCGAAGGTGAAGGCGGTGCCCAGGTGGCCGCGCGCGACCACGTCGATGGTCCGGAGCGCCACGTAGGTGAGCAGGACCCACGCGATGGGGCCGCCCAGCGCCCTCAGCATCGGCGTCTCCTGGGGTCGGTTGAAGACCTTGGCCGAGATGCAGCACTCGAGGGCCACGGCCGCGTACCCCATCCCGACCACCGACACCAGGAAGAGGAGGGGGAGGAGCGGCGTGTTCCACAGCGGGTGCAGCTTGTGGCCGGCGATCAGCATCAGGCTGCCGAGGGAAGACTGGTGCATGGTCGGGAGCAGGAGCCCGAGGGCGATGAACCACGGCATGGCCTTCTCCATCTTCGGGGAGAGCCAGACCGCGACCCTCTTCAGCCCGTGCAGCTCGCTGTCCTTCCACTTCTCGAAGAACGCCGGAGACAGCTCGATCCAGAGCACCATGGTGTAGAGCATGATGCAGAGGGCGACCTCGAGCAGGATCGAGTTGAAGTTCCACTCGGTGAAGTAGAGCGGGATCTTGTAGAAGTTCCACGCCCGACCGATGTCGATGAGCACGCTCAACCCACCGAGGGTGTACCCGAGCGCACTGGTGACGATGGCCGCCCGGACGAGCGGGTGGTACTTCCCCCGGTTCGCCAGATAGACGAGGAGGGCCACTGCGTAGCCCCCGCAGGCGAGCGCCGTCCCCGTGACCACGTCGAAGGCGATCCAGATGCCCATGGGGTAGCCGTCGCTCAGGTTGGTGGCCGCGCCGAGCCCCGCAGTGAAGCGGAGGGCGACCGACGCGATCCCGCCGAGGAAGAGGACGAAGAGGACCGCGAACGGCCACGTAAAGAGCTTCGTCCCCAGCGCCTCCGAGTGCTCGTGCTCGTGCACGACTTCGGCTTCCTTCACCTTCTGGGCGTTCCGGTTGACCAGCGCGCCGAAGAGCCCGAAGAGCGCCAGCGGAGCGATGAAGCCCTTGTAGAGCGTGTGCTGGATCGTCTCCGGCAGCGACGGGACCGATTCCGTCCCGAGCTCCGGTAGGTCCATGGCGGTGAAGGGGACACCGGCGGCCGCCAGGTAGAGGACCTGCGTCCCACCGCCATCATCCTCGCCGAACACCTCCGGATTGTATTGGTCCGGGTTGCGACGGATGCGACGATGGGCCTCCGTCAGCATCTCGTCCCGGGTCCCGTAGACCAGCGCGCCCTGCGTGCACGCTTCCACGCACGCGGGTTGGTCGCCCGCGGCACGCCGCTCCGGGCAGAGCTCACACTTCCGGAGCTCCGGTGCCGGCGTGTCCCACTCGAAGCGCGGGATGTTGTACGGGCAGGCGATCTGGCAGTACCGGCACCCGACGCACAGGTCGGAGTTCCAGACCACTGCGCCGTCCGCGTCCTTGTGCATGGCGCCCAGCATGCAGGCGCTCACGCACCCCGGGTCCACGCAGTGCATGCACTGCACCTTCCGCAGCGCACGCTCCTCGCCCCACACGTCGTACTTCTTCAGGACCGTGAGCGCCGTGGGGCTCAACTCGTTCTCCGTCCCCCAGTGCTCGCTCCCCGTGTTCTCTACCGCGCATGCACGGATGCAGTCCTTGCACCCGATGCAGCGCGTCGAGTCGTACAATATGGAAACGGCGTCGGGGGACGGCGCCCTGGCTTCCCGTGCACGTACCTGCCTGGGAAGGGCTGCGGTCGCTCCCGCCGCCGCAATCGTCTGCAGCGCTGCTCTTCGTGAGATACCCATGTGCCTCCACCCTCGCTCTATCACCGACCGCCGGCTTCGCTGACAGTCGTCAGCTCATCCCTGGCGGCCCTGCCGTTCGGTTATCGAGGACCGGGATCGGCTCCCGGTCAGGCCGTCCCTTCGCTCCCGTCAGGCACTCGGGTCGCTGCTATGGTGATGCCTGTGCTCCTGGTAGCGATGCGCCACCCACTCGAAGCCGAGCATCATGAAGGCGATCAGTATGAACAGTACGTATGCCATTATATCCTCCTCAGGACTGACCTCTCCGGACCCTCCGGTCCGGCAGGTGACACACCAGGGGGGTCATCTTGCTTCCCCACGCTGGGGCGGCCCGGAGAGGCCTTTTCCTGTTCGCAATCGGGACATCGGTTGCCGGACCGGATACCCGTTTAACGTCTACCTACCACAAATATTAACGTGGTTAAGCATTTCCGCAAGGGGTATCGTGAAATCGGTCACGAATAGAGGGAGGGAGGAAAAAAAGGGGGCGCCGAAGCGCCCCCTGGAAGGGTGGAATCCGCAGCCTCGAGCGCATCACGCGCTCCGGGCCAGATCCCGGTCCAGACACTCGGTGCGGTCCAGCGCCGTGCGGAGATCGTCCATCACCGCATAGACGCCGATCAGCGCTCCTTCCTCGCTTTCGGGTAGCACATCCAGCTCATATAGAGCCTCCACCAGGGCGTGACACAGCTCGTCTCGCATGATATCACAGCACCGGCAACGGCTCGTACCGCGGCTCACTTCCAACCGCCGTCGCATTATCGCCTCCCGTCTGCCGCCCCGCGGCTTCGGGGGCCGAAACCCGCCGAATCGCGGGCCGGGATGCATCTCTTTCAGGGGCGTCCAGCTCGGTGCCCCTGCCTCGGCTCACGTCCCGCTGTCCATCCGGGAAATTGTGAACCTATTGCGAATATAAACCCCCATTAATGAAACGCAACCCCCGGGCGGTAGACCGATGTTTGAGACGGTTGTATATTGTAGACCATTGAGCATTTCCTCCCGCGCCGGCCCGCCGCCGGCCAGGATCCCGCGACAGGGTGAAGATAGGTATGGCCGATACGAATCAGATCGATCGGATCCAGCAGGTCATGGGTGCGTCCCATCTGTTCTGCACCACGGTGAACGAGCTGCTGGAGCGGACGCTGGATGAGGCGACGGATGAGCAGCTGGTGATGTCGCAGGTGAAGCTGCTGCTGCTGATCGCGCGCCCGGGCCAGCGGTTCAAGGTAACGGACGTGGCGGACTTCATGGGCGTGACGAACGCCGCCGCCAGCCGGGCCATCGATCGTCTGGTGCAGCGGGGCCTGATCGAGCGGACGGTATCGAAGGAAGACCGGCGGGCGGTGGACCTGTCGCTCACGTCGGCCAGCCGGACGCTGCTGGACCGGTTCACGGAGATCCGGAACCGGGAGCTGCTCCGGGTGCTGGGCGACTTCCCGGAGGAGAAGATCGAGCAGGCCACGGAGCTGCTGGACGAGCTCTCCGTGCGGCTGGCGGAGCTGGAGACCGAGGAGGAGGAGCGGTGCCTGCGGTGCGGCGTCCACTTCCGGAACGGGTGCGTCATGCGTGACGTGCTGGACCGGGAGTGCGTGGTCTCGCGGGAGCTGTACGGGCCTCGCGGCGAGGAGCCCGGGGCGGACGACGCGGTGGAGGAGGCCTCCTGATCGGGAGGCGGCGCGCTCCCGGGCCGACGGGGATGCGTCGCCCGTGAGCCGGTGGACGATCCTGGCCCTGCTGAGCGGGGCCGAGCTGTTGGGGATGTCGCTCTGGTTCACGGCCAGCGCGGTCTCCCCCCAGCTGGCCGGGATGTGGGGCCTCACGGGCTCCCAGGCCGGGTGGCTCACCACCGCGGTGCAGATCGGATTCGTGGCCGGCACGGCCGTGGCCGCCGGGCTCAATCTCGCCGATATCCTCCCCGAGCGGCCCTATTTCGCCGCGTCGGCCGCGCTGGGAGCCGCCGCGAACCTCGCCATTGTCGTGGCTCCCGGCTACGAGGTGGCCCTGGCCCTCCGTTTCCTGACCGGCTTCTTCCTGGCGGGTGTCTATCCCCCGGCGATGAAGATGATCGCCACATGGTTCAAGTCCGGGCGTGGGCTCGCCATCGGCACGATCGTCGGGGCGCTGACCGTAGGGAAGGCCACCCCGTACCTCGTGCACGCGTTCGCCGAAGCCAGCGTGGCGTTCGTCGTGGGCACCGCCTCGGCCGGCGCGGTGGTCGCCGCTCTGCTGGTCCTCATCGGCTATCGATCCGGCCCATACCCCTTCGAGCGACGACCCTTCTCCTGGAACCTCGTCGGTACCGTGCTGCGGCACCCGCCGACCCGCCTGGCCATCTACGGTTACCTGGGGCACATGTGGGAGTTGTACGCCATGTGGACTGCCCTGGGCAGTTTTTTATTGGCATTTTTTGTCGCGGCCGGACACCCGAATCCCGTCCTTCCCGCGGGCATCCTGACCTTTTCCGCCATCGCCGCCGGCGGGGTCGGCTCCGTGGTCGCAGGGCAGTGGGCGGACCGGTGGGGACGGGAGCGGGTGGCCAGCGCCGCCATGGTCATTAGCGGCGTCTGCGCCCTGGCCATGGGCTGGCTGCTGGCGGCCCCTCTGTGGGTGGTGCTCCCCCTGGCGATCCTCTGGGGCACGACCATCGTGGCCGACTCGGCTCAGTTCAGCGCGCTGGTCACCGAGGTGGCGCCGGCCCACGCCGTGGGCACCGCACTCACGCTCCAGACCTCCCTGGGCTTCGCCCTCACGGCGGGTTCCATCGCCCTGACGTTTGCACTCGTCGAGCGGGTCGGTTGGGGCATCGCGTTCGCGCTGCTGGCGGTGGGTCCGGTCTTCGGGATCTGGTCGATGGTCCGACTCAAAAACATGCGTTTACGGGCAGAGGATGGCACGACGGACGAACCCGCGTCACAAGGGGGTTTGTGACGCGGGCTGGTGCGGAGAAGGGTGAACGGGCCCAGATCGGTCATTCTTCGCGGGAAGGAAACGGGTCAAGGACGACGTCGTGTCCCATGGCCTGCAGCCGGGCTGTGGCTTCGGCGAACACCTCGGTGGGGTGAGGCAGAAGACCGTCGAGATAGGTTCGGATCTTCGGGGCCAGCTGCTTGACGATCCGGGTGCGATTGGCATACTTCGAGGTGGCGCCGGTGTACGCCTTGTGACCGAGCAGCAGCTTGACCTTCGGGGCCTCCATTCTCGCCAGTAGGCGCGTGGCTGCGGTGTCCCGGAAGATATGGGTGGCCTCGCCTTCGAGCTTCACTCCTGCGAGCTGCTGGGCCTTCGCCATGCGGCGGCCGTAGGTCTTCTTCGACGGTGGTCGATTCGGATTCCTGCCGGGGGTCTGGAACACGAATCCTATCGTATCCGGCGGGCTGAGGCTGATCCGTCGCATTCGTTCGATCCAGGGAGCCAGGGCGTCGAAGATCACGAGCCATCGGGGAGCCGAGCTGGTTTTCGTGCCTGGCAGGTAGAGGAGGCCTCGCTTGAGGTCGACCGTCGGGACCGTCGCTCCCCGTCTGATCCCTTGCCAACGGAGGAACATCAGTTCGCTGATCCGGGCGAGCGTCCCGACCTGCCAGGCAATGGCGTCCGGGGTGTTGGCGATGGCTCGAGTCA
>JBPRGE010000173.1:0-15786 GCA_051418035.1 Candidatus Longimicrobiales bacterium M2_2A_002 | reverse complement strand
CGCTCCCGCCGGCGACGAGCAGCTGCGCGCGTTCGCGTGGGCGCACTTCGACCAGTTCAGGCACACCGTCAACCTGCTGCGGGTCCTCCTCCGCCACCCGGCTCAGCCGCTCCAGGGAGAGGGACAGGTGGGCGCCTCGCTTGGTGGCGGCCATGGCGTGGATCTCGTCCACGATGACCCACTGCACGGTCCGGAACGTCTCCCGGGCCTGGCTGCCGAGCAGGAGGTACAGCGACTCGGGGGTGGTGACCATGATCTCGCCCGGGTCCCGCTTCTGGAGCCGGCGCTCCGACTGCGGCGAATCGCCGGTGCGGACGTCCACCTGCGGGTGACGGTACCGCTCGCCGAGCTGCTCGGCCGCCCGCTCGATCCCCGCCAGCGGGGTGCGGAGGTTCCGCTCGATGTCGTAGACCAGCGCCTTGAGCGGCGAGACGTAGACCACGCGGACGCCGGGCTCGGCGTCATCGCCGAGCCGACCGACGCGGTCGAGGGCGTAGAGGAACGCCGCCAGCGTCTTGCCGGAGCCTGTCGGCGCGATCAGGAGCGTGTGCTCGCCCGCGGCGATGCGCGGCCAGCCGTCGCGCTGCACCTCGGTGGGCGCGGCGAACGCGGCATCGAACCACTGTCGGGTGGCCGGCGAGAAGCCGTCGAAGATCTCCATGGGAGACCGAATGGTAAGGCATCCGGGGCGGAAGTAGAATCGGGGGCGGCGGGCAGCTGGCGTGGGTGAGCAACGGGTGAGGGCTCCGCGAGGCCGTCGTCGGAACCGGGTAGACGGAGACGGCAGTGAGGGGGGGTGAGCGCGCAGGGGGACGCGGGAGGCAGGCACGCACCGCGTCGGGAGCGCACCGAGTCGGAACGCGCCGGGTCGGGAGCGCACCGCATTGGGGACACGCCGCGCAGGGAGCGCACCGAGTCGGGAGCGCACCAAGTCGGGGACACGCCGCGCAGGGAGCGCCACGAGTCGGGGGACGGGGAGCCAGGGCCGCGTCGAACCCGGGGCCGTCGACCGGGACGATCCCCCATGGATCGGCACGCCCGGGGACGTCCGGGGGTTTTTGGACACATTCTGTCGTGGATCCCCCATGGATCGCGATCGGCGGCAACCCATGGGGGATCATGGACGGTATTCGTGCCGAACTCCCCACGGATCGGGCCGGACGGCGATCCGCGGGGGATCCTCCCGGGTTTGCGGGGCCGGCCGGACCCGGGAAGGGGCTCCCGGCGTCGTGGCAGCTCGCTCCCGGCGTCGTGGCAGCGCGCTCCCGGCGTCGTGGCAGACTGGCTCCCGGCGTCGTGGCAGCCCGGCTCCCGGCGCTCCGTCGGTCCCCGATCAGGTCGGGCTTCGGGCCAGCGCGCCGGCGAGTCTCACGAGCAGCGGTCGGGGCTGGTCGCTGATCTGTCTCCAGGTCACCCGCATGACCCGATAGCCCGCAGCGAGCAGGGCGGCGTCACGCTCGCGGTCGCCTTCGAAGGAGCGGGCGTCGGAGTGGTAGGCTCGGCCGTCGATCTCCACGACCAGTCTGGCATCGGACCAGAGGCAGTCCACTTCGTATCCGGCGATGACGACGTTCGTGGCCGGACGGGGCAGACCGCCGGACCGGACGACCCGCAGGAACTCACGCTCTGCGTCGGAACGAGTGAGGCCGGGGCTCAGACCGGTCTGCAGGAGCGCACGGAGCCGACGCCGGCCGCGTCGCCGGGGATAGCGCTCCAGGAGGACGTCGATTTCGGCGAGTGTGACGAGGGTGGGCACCGCCCGGGAGAACGCGCGCTCGACGTCGCCGATGTACGCCCACCCCGCGAGGTCGAACAGCGTCCGTGCCGGTGAGGTCAGCGGGAGGCCATCCCGGAGGGTCGTCTCGTCGTCCCGGAGCCGGGTGGTGCGGAACACCCGGATGCCGGCGTCGCTCGAGCGGACGTCCCTCAGTGTGCTCACCGCCACCGGGTGCCCGGGCCGCCGGCGAGCGATCTCCCAGCACCCGGCGGCCGACCAGTGGCTCACGACGGCGCCGCGGCCACAGGCCAGGGTGGCGGCCATCTCCTGCTGCAGCAGCCCGGGCACGGGTCCGACTGCGTAGACTCCGGCATGGAGCCGCCGCAGCCGACCCGTCTCCAGCCGGTACTGGACTTCCCGCGCCGAGACCCCCCGCTCCAGGAGCTGCGTCCGGGCGATCACCCCGTGCTGGCGTGCGGCCAGCCCCTCGACCAGGGAATCCGTTCGGGCTGTCGAGCTCTCCATGGATCCTCCCCCTCCTCGTGTCGGCCACTCTCGCCCGGCGTCGGGGGCGTGGCCATGGCAGAACGGGACGATCGCGTGGACGGCGAGCTTGCGCAGGCTCGGGCAGTGTCGCAACGTCCGGTGCGCGGGTTCGCCTCGCGAGTCGGCCACGGCGGTCCTCGACCGACCGGTCCGGCCTTCCGGAGCCGACCCGCTTCGCCACATGCGCGGTACACCGGTACCGCCCGTGCCGTACCCGGAAGAGCGAGACGCGATGCGACCCGGTCCATACCTAGCGCCGTTCCTGGCCACCTCCGTGCTGCTCCTCGGCGCCGCGGCGGTCGTGGGCCAGACCGGCCGGCCGGAGCCGATCCGGAGCGTCCGCGTGGACCGGGACGGCGACCGGGTGCCCGACCGGATCGGCGAGACGGTGACGGCCCAGGGGGTGATCCTCAACACGCCGCTGGTCCTGGACTCCGACGCGTCGCTGGTGAACCTGCAGGACAGCACCGGCGGGCTGGTGCTCTTCACCCGGGACACCACGGTACTGCGGGGGCTGGTCCGCGGGGACAGCGTGCAGGTGCGCGGCCGTCTGGGCCAGTACCGGGGTGCGGAGCAGCTGCTGGTGGAGTCCATCGAGCAAGTGGGCTACGGGAACGTCCCGGCGCCGGAGGATGTCCTGGTCTCTGACATCCAGGGCGAGGCGTACTTCGGACGGCTCGTGCGGGTGGCCGGGACGCTCACCGTGCGGGAGACGGGGGCCGGGTGGGTCGACGTGGAGCTCACCGACCGGACCGGCACCATCCCGGTCTACATCTCCAGCCGGTTCCTCACGGATGCCGGGTTCGTGGAGCGACTGACGCGGGGCGGCGAGGCCGAGATCGTCGGGATCGCGAGCCAGGACACCCCGGCGGATCCACCGGTGGGCGGGTACCGGATCGTGCCCAGGCGGACGGCGGACTTCACGTTCCCGGAGCCGCTGCCGTACGGTCTGCTCGGTGGACTGGCGGCGGGGCTGCTGGCCCTGGGCTTTTTCTGGTGGCACCGGCGGGAGCGGCATCGGGCCCGGGAGCTCGAGCGGCTGACGCAGGAGCTGAAGGCGTCTCAGGAAGAGCTCCGGACCCGGGAGCAGCGGTTCCGGTCGCTGGTGGAGAACGCCGCCGACACGATGTCGATCCTGGATCCCGAGGGACGGGTGCTGTACCAGAGCCCATCCATCCGTCAGATGCTGGGATGGACGGCCGCGGAGCTGGAGGGTGAGAACGCGCTCGATCTCGTGCACCCGGACGAGCGCGACCGGGTGACGGCACAGCTGGCCGACCTGGTCGGGACCCCCGACGACTCGGTCCAGCTGGAGTTCAGGATCAAGGCGAAGGACGGCTCCTGGCACCGGGTCGAGGTGATCGGCAGCAACCGGCTCCACGACCCGGCGGTCCGCGGCATCGTGTGCAATACCCGGGACATCAGCCAGCAGAAAGCGCTCGAGCAGCTGGTCCGGGACGCGGACCGGATCGATGCCATCGGCCGGCTGGCCGGCGGGATCGCCCACGACTTCAACAACGTCCTCACGGCGCTCCGGGGTCACGCCGAGCTGGCGCTGGAGACGGTGCGGTCGGACGGGGACACCGCCGGCGAGCTGGCGGAGATCGTCCGCGGCGCCGAGCGGGCGACGGGGCTGACGCAGCAGCTCCTGGCGTTCGCCCGCCAGCGGGTCACTCAGCCGAAGGTGATCGAGCCTGCCACGGTCCTCCAGGACATGCTGCCGATGCTCGGGCGGCTGATCGGCGAGGACATCGAGCTGGTCACCGAGATCGATCCGGACGCCGGTCGGGTACGCGTCGACTCCGTACAGCTGGAGCAGGTGGTCATGAACCTCGCGGTCAACGCGAGGGACGCCATGCCCCGCGGCGGCCGGATGAGGCTGGAGCTGACCGGCGACGTCATCACGGCGGAGGACTCCGCCGAGTACCCGTACGAGGTCAGGACCGGACCGTACGTGCGGCTCACCGTCGCCGACACCGGGCGCGGTATGGACGACGAGACGCTGAGCCATGTCTTCGACCCGTTCTTCACCACCAAGGAGCGGGGCGAGGGCACCGGGCTCGGCCTGGCCACGCTGTTCGGGATCGTCAAGCAGTCGGGTGGCTACGTGTGGGCCGACAGCGAGCCGGGGGCCGGGAGCCGGTTCGATGTCTACATCCCGCGCGTCGCCGAGCCCGTCACCGGCACGGAGCCGGAGCCCGACGAGCCGTCCGGGGAAGCCGGCCGGGGCGAGACCATCCTGCTGGTGGAGGACGAGGACAGCGTGCGGGTCCTGGCCCGTCGGGTCCTGGAGCGGAACGGATACCAGGTGATGGAGGCCGAGAGCCCCGCTGCGGCCCTCGAGCTGGCCGACGACGACGGTCGCCGGATCGACCTGCTCTTCACCGACGTGGTGATGCCGGGGATGAGCGGCGGCGAGCTGGCCGAGCGTCTCCGGGTCGCCCGTCCCGATCTGCCGACGCTCTTCACCAGCGGCTACACCGAGGACGAGGTGGTCCGGCGGGGCGTCTCCGCGGGCAGGGCGTCGTTCCTCGAGAAGCCGTTCACGCCCGCCGAGCTGCTCCAGCAGATCCAGAAGATGCTGCACAGGGCGGCCACCAGGTAGCGCTCGGGGCCGCACCACCCCCTACGCCAGCAGCTGGTCCACCTCGGCCAGCAGCTTCTCCCGGTCGATGGGCTTCGGGAAGAAGCCTTCCGGTGGCGGAACCAGCCGACTCCGGTTCAGAAACTTCTCGTAGCCGTACGGGTCGCCACCGTAGCCGGTCACGGCGGTCACGATGAGGACCGGCGTGTCGCCGAGCTCCGGATCGCCCTTGAGCTCCCGGTAGAACCGGGTCCCGCTCGCCTCCGGCATGGAGATGTCCAGCGTAACCAGGTCGGGTTTCTCGCGGCGCACCAGCTCCAGCGCCTCGTTCCCGTCTGCGGCGCTGATGGTGGTGTAGCCGTGGTCCTGGAGCAGCATCTCGAGGTAGCCGACCACATCCGGCTCGTCATCGACGATCAGGATCTTCTTCACTGCCACATTGCTCGTCATGATCCCTTCTCCTTCAGGGCTGCCAGCGCCCGCCGCAGCGCGTGGGGCTCGGCGCCGGGAAGCGCGCTCTTCAGCTCCTCCTGCAGGTTGATCCGGTCTTCGGCCTCCGGCGTCTCCTCGATCCCCAGCGATCGCTGGACAGCGCGCACGTAGTCGATGGGTCGCACCGGCTTCTCCAGATAGACGCCGGGGCCCGAGATCACGCGACTCTCCACGATGTCGCCGAGCTCGCCCTCGCCGAGCTCGTCACGGGCGTGGGCGGTGACGATCAGAACCGGGATCTCCGCCAGCTCCCGGTCGCGGCGCAGCTCGTAGAGCAGTTTGTGCCCGCTCTTCCGGGGCATGACGAGGTCGAGAGAGATGAAGTCGGGCGGGTCCGCCCGGATCTTCGTCAGCGCCTCCTCCCCGTCGGCCGCGGTCTCCACCCGGAACCCGGCGTCCTGGAGGATCTGCGCCAGGTAGAGCCGGACGTTCGGCTCATCGTCCACCACCAGCACCCGCTTGTCTTCCGGTCGCGACATGGTCTCACGTCTCCTCTCGGGGCAGCGTGATGCGGAACACCGAGCCCACGCCTTCCTCCGTATTGAAGTCGATCTGTCCGTCGTGCTCGTGGACGATTCGCTTCGTAGTCAGCAGACCGAGCCCGGTCCCCCGATCCGAGCCCTTGGTCGTGAAGAACTTCGAGAAGACCTTCCGGCTGATCTCGTAGTCCATCCCCCGGCCGTTGTCGGCCACCTCGTAGATCAGCTCGCCGTTCTCGTCCCGGGAGCTGAGCGTCACCACGAACTCACGATCCTGACGATCGGCCACGAGGCACGCGTCGATGGCGTTGGAGACCAGGTTGGTGAGGCAGGTATGGATCCCGTCGGGGTCGATGAGGATCGGACGCTCCGCCTCCAGGCGGGTCTCCAGCCGCACCCCCGCCTGCGCCGCTTTCTCCCGGAACAGATCGGCCACGGCCCGGGCGGGATCATCGGGATCGGTGAGGGATCGCTCCGTCTCCCTGCCCTTCGCGAAGTCGAGGAACTCCTTCACGAACTCGGAGATCCGGCGGACGTTCTCCTCGAGCGTCCGCCAGCCCCGGGCGATACGCTCGTCGTCACCATGCTCGATCCCGGTGTTCACGGCGTACATTCCGCCCTCGAGCCCCATCAGGACGTTCTTGATCCCGTGGGCGATCCCCGCCACCGTCTCGCCGACCGCGGCCAGCCGCTCCGCCTCGCGCTTCTGCGCCTCCAGCTCCTTGACCGGGGTGATGTCCGTGCTCATCTCGATGACCGCCGGGATCTCGCCGTTGGGCCGTACGAGCGGGACGATGTGGACCAGATAGTCCAGCTCGCTGCCGTCGTCGTGGACGCCTTTCTCCTGCCGGTTCCGCGACGCTCCGTCGACGAACGACTCGAGCGCGCCGCACCGGAGACACGGCTCGTCGCGTCCCTTGTAGACCTCGTAGCAGGGCCGCCCCTCCCACGGCCCGAACGAGTCCGCGAACGCCTGGTTCGCCGCGAGGATCCGATAGCTGCGGTCGATGACGCCGATGGCCATCGGCACGGCGTCGAAGAGGTTCGACCGGATCCAGTCCTGGAGCTCGTCGGCCCGCGGCGTCATGGGCCCAGCCCTCCCCCGGTGCGGAGCGAGGACGGCATCCGCTTCCGGGGCTCCAGCTGCCGCAGCTGATCCCGGCGGTCCGGATCGTGGCAGGTGGCGCACTCGGCCAGGTCAGCCGGGTACGCGTCCGGCGATCCCGCCAGAGCGCGCTCATGGCACTCGACACACAGCCCGTGCAGCGCCTCCATGTACCCGACGGCGTCCGCCCAGTGGTCGGCGGGCGGATCGACGATCGGAGCGGGCGCGCGGTCGGCCTCGTGACAGTCCGAGCACGCCGTGGCCGCCGCGTAGCTCTTGACCGCCGCTCCCGCGTGGCACTCGACGCAGCTGGCCGCCCCGCCGAGCGCCGCCTCGTGCGCTTCGTGGTCGAAGAGCCGGGTCGGCGCGTACATGTCCCGGTGACACTCCGAGCACGAGCTGCCCCGGTCGAGGGGGAGGTTGAGGTGGTGACAGACGGCGCACTCCCCGTCGACCCGCTCCTCGTGGGCGTCGTGGTCGAAGAGCGCGAGCTCGCCGTCGCGGTTCCCATCGATCAGCAGGAGCAGCCGCGTCTCCCGGGCGGGAACGAAGTCGGCGAGCCCGACCCGGGGCGCCCCCTCGGCGTCCGTCGTAACAGCGCCCTCCACCCACCGGGGCGGTCTGGTGTGAGCCTCCCGCTGGACGGGCCCGCCCAGGGGCAGGAACGGAAGGGCCAGCGCCGCGCCGGCCAGAACGGCCAGCGTGTACCGGCGGGGGAGGGCGTGGCCGGGGGCCATCAGGTCCCGGACGGTGGCCGGCTCGAACCGCGGCTCCGGCGCCGGCGGCGGGCCGTGCACGTCGTCGAACACACGGAGGTTCTCGACGAACCAGAGGAAGATGAGCATCGCGCCGGCCACGATCCCGAGGCTAACGGCGATCTCCTCCCACGTCGGGAAGTACGCCATCCCCTCGGGCCGGGCGAAGGCGACGATGGAGACATCGAGCCGGTGCCCGATGATCCCGAGGACCACCATGCCCGAGGCGATCCCCACGCCGGCGACCCGCTCCCGGACGACCGGGATCAGGAAGAGGACTGCGGGGACCACGGCGCCCAGGCCGATTTCGAAGAGGAACAGGTTCGCCTGCCACGTGCCATCGAGGGCCATGGGCAGGATCCCGCGGACGCCCAGATCGCCGAGCCGGAGCGCCAGGTAGAGGACGAGGACGACCGACGCGGCGAGCCCGAGCCCGCCCAGCTCCCGGACGTGGACCTCGTGCCCGAGGAAGTAGCGCGAGAAGAGGGCCTCGAGGACCACCGTCGCCAGACCGAGCGCCACGGCGGAGATCAGGAACTGGACGTAGATCGAGTGGCTGTACCAGAGGGGGTGTAGCCGGTCGGGTGTGATCAGGAACAGGCTGCCGAGCGACGACTGGTGGAGCGTCGACAGCACGATCCCCGCAATGACCAGCACGATCGAGATCTTCCTCAATCCCCGCAGTAGCGCCCGGAACACGGGCCGGTCGAAGCGCGGGTGCTCGAGCACCACCGGCGCGAACTCCAGCGCGAGCACCGTCAGGTAGAGCATCACGCACAGCGCCACCTCGAACAGCACGGAGTGGTACTGCCAGTGGACGAGGGGGTGCCAGATCCGCCACGGCAGCCCGAGGTCGTAGAGCAGGCCGACGGCCACGGCGGCATAGCCCAGGAGCGCCGTCAGGATCGCCGCCCGGACGAACGGCCGGTAGCGCTCGAGCCCGAAGATGTAGACGGCGCCGGCGATGACGAACCCGCCGGCGGCCAGGGCGACCCCGCTCATGACGTCGAACCCGATCCAGAGCCCCCACGGCGTGGCATCCGACAGGTCGGTCACGGCGCCGAGGCCCCGGGTGAACCGGACCACGGTGACGGCCGCCAGCACTCCGACCAGCGTCCAGAGCGCCGTCTTGAGGTACGTCAGGCGGTCAGTCATGGCGGGCCTCCGGGTCCGCGGCCTTCGCCGCGAGCGTCATCCGGCGGTTGATCACCCAGTAGATCCCGCCCATCAGGCCGCCGACACCGAGCACCTCCAGCGGCACCTTCTCGAGCGCGGCCCAGGTCAGCTTCGGCAGCTCCTGCGTCCCCGGCCGGTCGCCCCAGCTCAGGAAGCCGAGGGAGGCGTCGGCCAGGTAGAGCACGTTGGTCCCGCCGAACTCGCGCTCGCCCCATACGTGGGCTACGTACCGGCCGGGGTTCTCCCGGATCCGGGCGTGGGCCACGGCGATCAGCGTGTCGCGGTCTCCGTGCGCGAGGGCCCCCTCCGGACACGCTTCCACACAGGCGGGGCGGTCGCCGGCCCGGAGCCGGTCGACGCACATGTCGCACTTGCGGACGTACGGGACGGGCTCGTCCCAGTCGTAGCGCGGGATCGAGTACGGGCACGCCACCATGCAGTAGCGACACCCCATGCAGAGCTCGGAGTCGTAGACGACAGGCCCCTCCGGCGTCTTCTGCATGGCGCCCACGAGACACGCGCTCACGCACGCCGGCTCCAGGCAGTGGCGGCACTGCTGCTTCACGTACACATCGCCGGGCCGACGGAGCACCGTCGTGTACCGGGTGGACGAGAGGGCATGGATCGAGGCCTGCCCCGTCCTGAGCCGGTCCGGGCCGAGGCCGTTCTCCTCCTTGCATGCGGCCACGCACGTCTCGCAGCCGGTGCACAGCGTCGTATCGATCAGGATCGCTGCACTCATCAGATCGGCTCGCTCTCCTTCCCCAGCGTGACCCCGACCCGGTGCCCGGCGTCCGGCGGGAAGTGCCAGGCCAGCTCGCCGGTGAGCCGGGTCAGCGGGAGGAGGACCATGTGGCTGAGCTTCGTGAACGGGACCAGCACGAGCAGCAGGTCACCGGCGAGGACGTGGACCAGGAAGACCGGGTCGCGCCCCCAGGGGTTCCACCCCGGATTCGCGACGAGGAGCCCCGCGGCGAAGACCGTGGCCACCAGGGCGGGAATCGCGTAGTCCTGGGACCGGCCCAGGGCCCGTGACTCCCGGGAGCCCGCCCGCTGGGCGAGCACGGCCAGGGCGGCGACGAGGGTGGCCAGCGTCAGCGCGGTGGCGACCCCGTTCGGCAGGGCCGGCCAGCCGAACCCGAGGGCCCGTCGCCAGAGCTCGACGTGCCCGGCAAGGAAGATCGGTACCAGGATCACGCCGACGTGGAATACGAGGGTGGTGACGCTGTACAGCCATCGGTTCCGCAGCCGGCCCCGCGGCACGAGCCATTCCAGCGTCTCCCGGGCGACCCGTCCGGTCGGGATGTCCCGGTCGCCGGCCCGTCGGTACGCCCGGATCGCGCCGACCACGGTCAGCGCCAGGTGGCGGCCGAGTCCGAGCACCATGACGGTGAACGCCACCCAGAAGAGAGGGCCCTTGGCCAGCTCCAGCCAGACTTCCATAGCATGCCTCCGCCTGTTCCGCCCGTTATCCGATTACCCGTGTGGCCGGCTCCGCGGCCGCGTCCTCCGACCCGGCGCCGGCCCCGGACGCCACACCCTCGCGGCCGACCGCCTCCGCTCCCTCCACCACCGGCTCGGGAACCCCGAAGTCGATGACCCGGAGCAGGAGGTCATGGAGCCCCACCACCTCGACGTCCTCGGCACCGTTGTCCTGGCAGAGCTCCCGGAGCTGCTTCTTGCAGTTGGCGCACGGGCTCACCACGAGCTGCGCGCCCGTGTCCCGGATCTGGTCCGCCTTCCGCTTCCCCAGCGGGCCCGTCCGGAAGGCGCGGATCTCGTCGATGGAGACCGTGCCGCCGCCCCCTCCGCAGCAGTAGTTCTCCGTGCGGTTGGGCGTCATCTCCACGTAGTCCGCGCAGATCGCCTTGAGGATCTCGCGGGGCTGCTCGGTGATCCGCCCGACCCGGGCGATGTTGCACGGGTCGTGGTACGTGACCCGCTCGGGGATCCGCTCCGACTTCAGGGGGATCCGGCCGGCTGCCAGCATGTCGTACGTGTACTCCATGCAGTTCACGACCTCCGGCGCATCAGGCCCTCCGAAGGTCGGGACGTACCACGCCGATCGGGTGGCGTGCCCGCACTCGCCCACCAGGATCCTGCGCCCTCTCAGCCGGTGGGTCTCGTCGACCATTCTCCGGACGATCCGCTCCATCATCCGATCCGAGTAGAAGAGCCCGTAGTTGATCCCGTCGTAGTTGCCGGTGCCAATGGTCCACGACCCGCCCGTCACGTGCATGACCGCGGCGTTGCCCATGAGCGTGTCCGCCTCCATCAGGTAGTCGGAGACCGCCGGGAAGAAGACGTACTCGCTCTCCTCGATGTCGAACGGGAACGGAATGTCGACCCCGTAGATGTCCTGCAGCTCCTCGGTCAGGAACTCGCACGTGTCCTTGAGCGCCGGGACCGGGATGGCCGAGGTGTTCCCCGTGTCCCCTTCCAGCTGCTCGCGCACGGAGACCAGAAGCGCGCGGGGGATGAGGTCCACCTCGGCCAGAGCCCAGCGGGCCAGGTGGGTGACCAGCCCGTGGTCGATCCCCACCGGGCAGGTGGCCCTGCACCGGCGGCACGCCGTGCACCGCCAGTACGACTCGGCCATCCGGTCGATGTAGTCATCGGTGAGCTCGAACGCGCCCGGGAGCCGGGCCCGGAAGGCGCCGGCCGGCGTGAAGTAGCGTCGATAGACACGGAGCAGCAGCTCCGACCGCTCGCACGGGATGTCCTCCTTCGCCCCCGTCTCCTCGTAGAGCTGGCACGCCGCGGCGCAGCGGCCGCACTTGCCGCCCAGCCGGGCATAGGTGTCCAGGGCGACAGCGTAGTTCCCGTGCTCCAGGATCGCCGCCAGCGCCCGCAGGAACCGGCCGGGCCGGTCCCGCCCCTCGAGCCCCTTCTGCTCCACGTTGTACGCGTACCGCTGTGCCGTCGCCACGGATCAGGCCTCCTCCGTTCGCTCCATCGCCAGCCGATTCGGACCGCCCGACACCGGGAGCTCCACCCCCGGCTCCAGGCCACCCCGGAGATACAGCGCCAGCAGATCCTCCACGAACCCCGAGACCCAGCTGATCACCTCGAATCCGCTCGTCCGGAGCACATCCTCGTAGATGTCCTGGATGGCACCGCAGATCACGCAGTCCACGCCGCGATCGCGGAGCAGCCGCACCCGGTCGAACGGGTCCCGGCTCCGCAGCGGATAGTCGACCTGATCCAGCCCGCCGACACCGTCCGGCTGGAACACCGCCATCGTGGAGCAGTGCTCGAAGCAGGGGGCGATCATCTCTCCCATCCGTGGTATCGCGATTCGCACGCGCCGACCTCCGTGTTTCACCGCCCAGAGGTGCAATCCGGGGGCCGCACCGCACCGCCCCTGTGCAAACCTGGATAAGCGCATTCATGACAAATACTTGCGAGGTTCCTGCAGCTTCGGCGGGGAAGGTCGGGCGTTTCAGGACTGGAACGGTGAAACGTTACGGCGTTTCAGGTCGGGAACGGTGACCGTGGGGTCGTGACGGCCGTACGGGGCCGGCGTTCAGTCCTCGTACTCGGCGGCGTCGATCCCGTGGCGCTCGAGCTTCCGCCAGAGCGTGGTGCGGCTGATCCCGAGATCCCGGGCCGTGTTGGCCCGGTGGCCGCGGTTGCGGCGGAGCGCCCTGCGGATCGCGTCGGCCTCGCTGTCCTCGAGGGGGGTTGGGGCGGACGACCCGGCATCGGCGGGCGGGCCGGCGTCGGCGACGAAGTCCGGGGGCAGGTGGCGTCGCTCGATGAGCCCTTCGTGGCAGAGGACGAAGGCGTGCTCGATGACGTTCTCGAGCTGGCGGGCATTGCCCGGCAGCTCGTGGCGCATGAGCAGCTCCATGACCGCATCGGAGACGCCCTGGATGCGCTTCCCCTTGCGGGTGTTGAAGCGGTGGATGAAGTGGTCCACGAGGTAGGGTATGTCCTCGCGCCGCTCCCGGAGCGGTGGCACGGAGATGCGGACCACGGCGAGGCGGAAGTAGAGGTCGTCGCGGAACCGGCCCCGGCTGACCAGACGCGCGAGGTCGCGGTTGGTGGCGGCGACGATGCGGACATCGGCCTTCCGGGTCTCGACGCTGCCGAGGGGCGTGTACTCCCGCTCCTGGAGGAGGCGGAGGAGCTTGGCCTGCGTCTCCTGCGGCAGGTCGCCGATCTCGTCGAGGAAGAGGGTCCCGCCCTCGGCCACGGTGATGCGGCCGGGCTTGTCGGTGCGTGCGTCGGTGAACGCGCCCCGCTTGTAGCCGAAGAGCTCGGACTCGAAGAGGTTGTGCGGGAGCGCTCCGCAGTTGACCACCACGTACGGCCGCTTCTTCCGCGGGCTCAGGTTGTGAGTCGCGCGGGCCAGCAGCTCCTTCCCGGACCCGCTCGGCCCCTCGATCAGCACCGTGCTCTCGCTCCGGGCCACGTCCGGAAGGATGGCGAAGATCTCCTGGAACGCCTCGCTCTTCCCGATGATGTCCTCGAACGTGTACTGCGCGTGCAGCTCGCGCCGCAGCTGCTCGATGGCGGACAGGTCCCGGAACGTCTCCACCGCCCCGAGCACCGTGCCGCCCTCGTCCCGGAGCACCGCGCTGCTCACGCTGATGGGGATGGATCGGGAGCGACGCGTCGTGATGCGCGCCGGCCGGTCCACCACCTCCTGCCCGCCGGCCAGACTCTCCCGGATGGGGCAATTGCGCTCGCACAGGTCGGAGTGCAGCACCTCCGCGCAGCGGCGCCCGAGCACGGCAGCCGCCTCCAGCCCCGTGATCCGCTCGGCCGCGCGGTTGAACGACGTGATCCGCCACTCCTGGTCGACGGTGAACACGCCATCGGCCACGCACCGCAGCACCGCCTCGAAGAAGCGACCGCTGTCCACCTCGTCACACCCCGTGTGAAGCGGAGTCAGGAGTCAGGAGTAAGGAGTCAGGAGTAGGAGTCGGAACCCCCGGGCTCTGCCCTCCTGCCCTCCTGCCCTCCTGCCGTCCCGCACTCTTGCACTCTTGCACTCTTGCACTCTTGCACTCTTGCACTCTTGCACTCTTGCACTCTGAATCCTGCGCTCCTGTCTCCGCAGTCAGTGCATTTCCCACTTGATGAACGGCTCCTTCACGTCGACCATCGCGTTCACGATCAGCTCGACCAGGCCGCCGTACGTGATCCCGCTCTTCTCCAGCGCGCCGTAGTACTCGAACATGTCCCGGAACTGACCCTTGCAGTTCGAGCACGGTGCGCACACGTACTTCTTCACCTCGGGGCCCGACTGGTCCGCGAACGCATCCAGCACCTGCTGGAACTTCTTCCGGCTCCCGACGCTGACGCGCCAGTCGGTGAAGTTGTTCGGGCTCATGATGGCGAAGCCGCTCCCGCCGCCGCAGCAGTAGTTGTCCACTCCGTGGGGCGTCATCTCCCGGAACTGCGGACACAGGTAGCGCAGGATCCGGCGCTGCGGCTCCACGACGCCCAGGTTCCGGACGATGTTGCACGGGTCGTGGAGCGTGACCGGGAAGTCGTTCTTCGACGGGTCGAACTCGATCTTTCCGCTGAAGACGATCTCCTCCAGGAGCGTGAAGCAGCTCTCCCGGGGCACCGACATGTCGCCCGTCAGCACCCGGTCGGCGATGGTCACCAGCGCCTTGTGCTGATGCCCGCACTCGCCCATGACGATCTTGTTCACCTTGAGCTTGCGGGCGGTGGCCGCGTGCCGGAGCGCGATGCGCGCGAGCTGGACGTCGTCGTAGAAGAGACCGTAGTTGACGCCGTCGTAGCCGACCTCGTTCGAGGAGAGCGTCCAGCTGTAGCCGGCCGCGTTCAGGATGATGGCGAAGGCGCCCGGGTTCTCCGGCCACGCCATGATCTCGCCGGCATTGTGGATCAGGAGCGCGTCGGCCTCCTGCACGTCGAACGGGCTGTGGGCGTCGAGCCCCGTCTCTTCCTCGATGTCCTCGTCGATGAACTCCACGTTGTCCTTCACGACGATGGGATTCATCCCCGTGGAGCTCCCGACCTCCAGCTGCAGGACCGTGCCCTTCTCGTGCAGCTCGCTGGGCGCCCACCCCAGCTCCTGGCTGAACAGCTTGCGCAGCTCGTGGGTGATCAGTCCGTTGTCGACCCCGATCGGACAGACCTGGGCGCACCGGCGGCACATGGTGCACCGGTACGCCAGCTCGTAGAGCCGCGTCAGCGTCGCCCAGTTCAGCTCGATGTCCTCGCCGCGCAGCTTCGAGAGCGTCCTCCCGCCCGGTCGGGCGTACTTGCGGACCAGACGACGCAGGATCTCCGAGCGGAACGTGGGCTTGTACACGTCGTTCCTGCCGCTCATCTCGTAGACCGGGCACGCGTCGATGCAGCTCTGGCACGCCGTGCAGAAGTCGGTGGAGAGCGTCAGCGGCTGGAGGAACGTCCAGTTGTTCTCCCGGCTGAAGAGCTTCTTGAGCCCCGCCTCGAACTTCGCCACCGCCTCCTGCTTCTCCTCCTCCGTCTCCGGCCACGGCAGACTGAGGGCGATGACGCCATCCAGGTTGCAGACCATCCGCTCGCGCGCGTCGTCGCTCAGCTCCTTCCACCCGGGCTGGTCCTCCAGCCGGTCGTACGGCGGCGGGAGCGGGACCAGGTGCTCGAGCTCCACCGGCGAGAGCACCTCGCGCTCGTCGCGGCTGATACTGCGGAGGGCCACGTGCTTCGGCGCGCTCATTTCTCGACCTCCTCCCCGACCGGAGATGTCGCGATGTCGACCCAGGTCTTCTGCCCGTTCGCCCCGATGTGCGGCGCCGCCCAGCCGACCGGCTGGTTCAGCAGCTCCATGACCTCCCGCTCCAGCGCGCCGCCCACCCTCAGCGGCTCGTCATCCCACCGGACCTCGTGGTACGTGAAGTACTTGGCCACGAAATGCATCATCTGGCTGAACGGGAGGTAGGCGAGGAACAGGCCGGTCACGACGA
>JBPRGE010000172.1:0-4648 GCA_051418035.1 Candidatus Longimicrobiales bacterium M2_2A_002 | reverse complement strand
GGCGTACGGCCACGTCCCGGTGGCCAACACGTGGGAGAGCCTGACGTTCATCGCGTTCTCCGTGGCGCTGGTCTACCTGGTGCTGGAATGGCGGCAGGGCGAGCGGTCCACGGGCGTGTTCGTGCTCGCCGTCGCGCTCCTGCTCCAGACGCTCTCGAGCGCGTTCATCAGCCATACCCAGGAAGTGCCGGAGATCCTCCGGTCGTCCATGTTCGCCGTCCATGTCACGGCGGCGCTGCTGGGCTACGTGGGGCTGGCGATCTCGGCGATCTACGGGATCATGTACCTGCTCCAGTACCGGCAGCTCAAGCAGCAGCATGTGGGGGTCCTGTTCCAGCGGCTGCCGAACCTGGAGACGCTGTCCCGGCTGAACATCGGCGCGCTGGGGCTCGGCTGGATCGCCCTGACACTGGCGATCATCGCGGGGATGGCGTGGGCCACCACGCTGCAGCTGGCGGGCGAGATCGAGGGAAGCTACCTGAGCGACCCGAAGTTCCTGCTGACCGTCGGGCTCTGGGTCCTCTACGGCCTCTGCCTCGGCGGCCGGTACGTGCTCCGGTGGGCCAATCGGACGCTGGCCACCGTCTCCATTGTCGGCTTCGTCCTGATGCTGGGGTCATCGCTCATGGTGACCCTGGTCCTGTCCAGCTTCCACGACTTCGGGTAGCGGCATGGATCTGATCGTTCTGGGAGCCAGCCACGTCACCGCGCCGGCCGACATCCGCGACCAGGTGCAGATGACGCCCGCCGAGGTCGAGCAGTTCTGCGGCCGGATGCGGGCGGAGAAGGACCAGATCCTCGAGCTGAGCGTCCTCTCGACGTGCAACCGGACGGAGATCTACTCGCTGGTCCGCGATCCCGACACGGCGGACCCGCTGATCCGACAGGCCGTGGAGGAGCTGAAGGGCGTCCGCCACCTGAGCAACGGGAGGTACACGTACCTGCTGGACGGCCGGGAGATGGTCCGGCACCTGTACCGTGTGGCGTCGGGGATCGAGTCGCTGATGGTGGGCGAGCCCCAGATCCTCGGGCAGGTCCGGGACGCCTACAAGCTGGCCGACCACAGCCGGTTCACCGGCGCGATCCTGACCCGCGCCTTCACCACGGCGCTCCACGTCGGCAAGAGGGCGCGCACGGAGACGGCCATCGGTGAGGGCACCGTGTCGGTGGCGTACGCGGCCGTGGAGATGGCGCTCAAGGTGTTCGACGGTCTCGAGAAGCACACGGTGGCGGTGGTCGGCGCCGGCGAGACGGGGCGGCTCGTCGCCACGCATATGGCGGAGCAGAACCCGCAGACGCTGCTGGTGCTGAACCGGACGTACGGGAAGGCGGCGGAGCTGGCCGCCGAGTTCGGCGGCGAGGCCCGGCCGTTCGACGAGCTCGAGGCGGTGATCGAGGAGGCGGACGTCGTGGTCACGGCCACCGCCGCGCCCGAGCCGCTGCTCCAGAGCCCGGCGCTCGAGAAGATCGCGAAGAAGCGCCGGACGCGGCCGCTGGTCCTGGTCGACATCGCGAACCCGCGGAACATCGACCCGGCGGTGGGGAAGATCGAGAACATCTTCCTCTACGACATCGACGCGCTGGAGGGGCTGGCCGAGCAGAACCGGAGCCGGCGGGCGAAGGAGATCCCGAAGGTCGAGGCGATCATCGAGGAGGAGCTCGACGCCTTCTTCGACTGGTACGACGCGCTCCACGTGGTCCCCGTGCTCCGGGCGTTCCGGGACCGGTTCCACGAGATCGGGGCCGAGGAGGTCGGGAAGCAGAAGGGGCTGAGCGAGGAGGAGCGGGAGTCGCTGCAGGCGTACACCCGGTCGCTGATCAACAAGCTCCTCCACTCGCCCACGACCCGGATCAAGAACGTCGACGCGACCACCGCCCACGGCCTCCGCAAGCTGGTGGCGATCCAGGAGCTGTTCGAGCTGGAGATCGACAGGTACACGGACGACGACTGAGGGGGCTCGATCAGCGGGCGGCTGCAGCGCGGGCGCTGCCGTGCAGCCCGGCCGAAGCGCAGCGAGCCAGGACCGCACCCCGGTCCTCAACTCTTAGCTCTGAGTTCTTAGATCTTAGATCATAGTTCTTAGTTCTTGGATCATAGATCTTGAATGCAGGAGGAAAGCCCGAATCGATGGCTGAGACACTGACGATCGGAACGCGCGGCTCCGCGCTGGCCCGCTGGCAGGCGGAGCACGTGGCCGACCGGCTGCGGGCGCTGCCCGAGTCGCCGGAAGTGGAGCTGGAGCTCATCCAGACCGAGGGCGACCGGATCCTGGATGTGGCGCTCTCGAAGCTGCCGGGGAAGGCGTTCTTCACGAAGGAGCTGGAGCAGGCGATCCTGGATGGTCGCGTGCATATGGCCGTCCACAGCATGAAGGACGTGGAGACCCGGCTGCCGGATGGGCTCACCATCGGCGCCGTACTGGAGCGCGCGGACCCCCGGGACGTCCTGATCGGGCGCGACGGGATGGGGCTCGCCGACCTGCCCGAGGGGGCGAAGGTCGGGACCAGCAGCCTCCGGCGGACGGCGTTCCTGCTCCGCTGGCGGCCGGACCTCGAGATCGCCGACCTGCGGGGGAACGTGCCCACCCGGATCGGCAAGCTCGACGACGGCGAGTACGACGCCATCGTACTGGCCGCCGCCGGCGTGACCCGGCTCGGGATGGGCGACCGGATCACCGACTGGTTCACGGACGAGGTCCTGCTCCCGGCCGTCTCCCAGGGCGCCATCGCCATCGAGGTCCGGGACGACGACGAGACGACCCGCGGCTTCGTGGACGCCCTCGAGCACGCCGGCACCCGGCAGGCCGTGACCGCCGAGCGGGCGCTCCTGCGCCGCGTCGAGGGCGGCTGCCAGATCCCGGTCGGCGCCCACGCCACCGTGGACGACGGCCAGCTGACGCTCAAGGCCGCCATCTGCTCCCTCGATGGCACGGCCGCCGTGGACGGCGTGATCACCGGCCCGCCCGACGCCGCCGCCGACCTCGGGCTCGAGCTGGCCGTGGACCTCCTGGACCGGGGCGGCGCGGAGATCCTCGCGGCGATCCGGACCGGCGCGGACGTCGAGGGCTAGCGGCGGCGTGACGGAGGGCGGAGCGGAGGAAGGAGTGCGGCCGGGCGCCGGGGCAGCGCCCGACGCGACGCGGTCGGCGGCCACCGGCGTCGGCGTGGTCGTGACCCGCGACGAGCCCGACGACGGGCCGCTCTCCACGCTCCTGGCCGATCACGGGTTCCGGGTCCTCCACTGGCCGACGATCCGGACGGCGCCGCCGGAGGACCCGGCCCCGCTGGAGGCCGCGCTGGCGGAGCTCGATGACTACGACTGGGCGGTGTTCACGAGTCCGCGGGCCGCGGCCGTGGTGGCGGGGCTCGAGCCGCCGCCGGCATTGAGCGTGGCCGCCGTGGGCGAGGCCACGGTCGCCGCGCTGGCGGACGTCGGCTGGGTCGTGGACCTGGTCCCCGACACGCAGACCGGAGGGGCGCTGGTGATCGCGCTGACCGAGGCCGGGGTGGGGGAGGGGGACCGGATCCTGTTCCCGGCGAGCGCCATCGCCCGCGACACGGTCCCCGACGGACTCGAGCGGTTGGGCGCCGACGTGACGCAGGTGGTGGCGTACCGGACGGAGCCGGCGCCCCTCGATGTCGCCTCGTGTCGGACGGCGCTGGAGTCCGGCGCCGTGGAGGTGCTCACGTTCACGAGCCCGTCCACGGTGCAGAACCTGCAAGCGGCTCTGGGCCCCCGGCTCTTCGCGCTCGCGGCCCGGCGGGCGCGGGCCGTGGCCATCGGGCCGACGACGGCGGACGCCGTCCGGGCCACCGGCTTCGACGACGTGGTCGTGGCCGAGCCCCATTCACTGGAAGGACTGGCAGCGCGGGTCGCCGAGGTGGCGGGCCGCGATCCCATGGAGGAGGCAACGTGACGTTCCCGACCCAACGGCTCCGGCGGCTGCGCCGGACCGAGACATGGCGCCGGGCGGTCCGGGAGACCGTCCTGCGCGTCGACGACCTGATCTACCCGCTGTTCGTGGTGAACGGCGAGGGGGTGCGGAACCCGGTGGCGAGCATGCCGGGCGTCGAGCAGCTGAGCATCGACGAGCTGGTGAAGGAGGCCCGGGAGGTCCACGACCTGGGCATCCCCGGGATCATCCTGTTCGGGGTCCCCGATGACGACGAGAAGGATGCCGTCGGCTCGGTGGGCTACGACCCCGAGGGGCTGACCGCCCGGGCCATCACGGCCATCAAGGAGGCGGTGCCCGAGCTGCTGGTCTGGGCCGATGTCTGCCTCTGCGAGTACACCGACCACGGCCACTGCGGCGTGCTGACCGACGACGGCGAGGTCCGGAACGACGAGACGCTCGGGCTGCTGGCCCGGGCCGCCGTCGTCTACGCGGACGCCGGCGCCGACGCCGTGGCGCCCAGCGACATGATGGACGGCCGGGTCGACGCGATCCGGCAGGCGCTGGACGATGCCGGCCACAAGCATATCCCGATCGTGAGCTACGCGGCCAAGTACGCGTCGTCGTACTACGGGCCGTTCCGGGACGCGGCGCACTCGGCGCCGAGCTTCGGCGACCGCCGGGGCTACCAGATGGACCCGGCCAACGGCCTCGAGGCGCTCCGGGAGGTCGAGCTCGACGTGCTGGAGGGCGCC
>JBPRGE010000171.1:0-5953 GCA_051418035.1 Candidatus Longimicrobiales bacterium M2_2A_002 | reverse complement strand
GTCGGGCGTCTACGCCACGCGGCTGCACCTGCTGGCATTCGGCCGCGGCGGCCAGGCCGATCCGGCGGCGGCCCGCGTGGACCGCCCCCGTGGGGTCGAGGTGGTCGCCCTGTGGCTGCTCGCCGCCGCGAGCCTGGCACTGGGGCTGCTGTGGCTCCCGCCGGCAGCCGACGCGGTCGAGCGGCTGACCGGCCTCGAGATCGTCGAGTCGGAGCCGTGGGAGCTGCTGCTCGCCGTCGCGCTGCTGGGGCTGGCGGTGGCGCTGGTCGCCCGGGAGGTTCGCCAGATCGGCCTCGCCAACCTCGGCCTGCCGACCCGCGTGCGAGCCGCGATCGCCGACTGGTACGGGCTGCCGACCGCCACCCGCGTGGTGGTCGTGGATCCGTTCCTGGCGCTGTGCCGCGGCCTCGGGCGCTTCGACGACACGGTCGTCGACGCGCTCCCGCGCGCGGTCGCCACGGCCGTGCGGCGCGGCTCGGGCGTGCTGGCCCGCTGGGGCGAGCTCGGCGTGGACGGGGCCGTGCGGCTGGTCGCCGGCGGGGTGGTCCGCTCCGCGGCCGGGTCGTCGGCGGCCGACGACCGCGGCGTGGACGGGGCGGTCGAGGGGATCGCCGCGGCCGTGGGCGTCAGCGGCCGCGCGACGCGCCGTCTCCAGACCGGGCTGGCGCACACCTACTACCTGTACCTGGCCATCGGCGCCGTCGCGATCGCGGTGGTCGTCGCATTCTGGAGGTGACCCATGCTGTCGCTCGCGGTGTTCGTGCCGCTCGCCGGAGCCGTCGTGGCACTGGCGCTGCGGCGCGCCCCCGAAGCCACGCAGCGGTGGGTCGCCACCGCCGTCGCGGCGGTGCCGCTGGTGCTGCTGCTGGCCGCGTGGGCCCGGTTCGACGGCACCGGCGGGTTCGAGCTGGTCGAGCAGGCCGCCTGGATCCCGTCGCTCGGCGTGGCCTACAAGGTCGGGATCGACGGCATCTCGCTGGTCCTGGCGATCATGTCGGCGCTGCTGTTCGCCGCGTCGGCCGCCTACCCGGTGGACCTCAAGGGCCGCGCCCACGAGTACTTCGCGTGGCTGCTGTTCCTCGAGTTCGCGTCGCTGGGCGTGTTCGTCGCGCTCGACCTGTTCCTGTTCTACGTCTTCTTCGACCTCACCCTGGTCGGCATGTACTTCCTGATCGCGGTGTGGGGCCACGGCGACGCGAAGCGCGCGGCGCTGAAGTTCTTCCTCTACACCCTCACCGGCACGCTGGTGATGCTGCTGGCGATCCTCGGCCTGGTGCTGTCCACCGACCCGCTGACGTTCGACATCCCGACGCTGATCGCCACCAACCCCCTCGCGGGCGAGGGGCTGCGCGCCACGCTGGTGTTCCTCGGGTTCGCGTTCGGGCTGGGCGTCAAGACGCCGCTGGTGCCGGTCCACACCTGGCTGCCGCCGGCGCATGTGGACGCGCCCGCGCCGGCGTCGACGATCCTCGCGGGGGTGCTGCTGAAGCTCGGCACCTACGCCTACATCCGCATCCTGCTGCAGATCATGCCGGACACGTTCGCCCGGTTCGCGCTGCCGGTCGCGATCGTCGCGGTCGTCAGCATCGTGTACGGGGCGCTGGTAGCGATGGGACAGGACCACCTGAAACGGCGCATCGCCTACACCAGCGTCAACCACATGGGCTACGCGATCCTCGGGATCGCGGTGGCGGCCGCCGCCACCGGAGCCGGCCACGCCGACGCGCAGCGCCTGGCGCTGACCGGCGCGGTCGTCGAGATGGTCGCGCACGGGCTGATCACCGGGGCGCTGTTCCTCGTTTCCGGCTCGATCTACGCCCGCGCCCGCGACTACGACCTCGCCAGCTTCGGCGGCCTCGCGGAGCGCTCCCCGCGGCTGGCAGGCGCGACGATCCTGGCCGCGTTCGCGAGCCTCGGCCTGCCCGGCCTGGCCGGGTTCGTGGCCGAGTTCCAGATCTTCGCCGGCACGTTCGCGGTGTACCCGTGGCTGGCGGCGATCGGGCTGGTCGGCGTGGTGGTCACCGCAGCGCTGTTCCTGCAGATGCTCCAGCGGCTGTTCTTCGGTGAACTGCCGCCCCGGTGGGAGGGCTGGCGCGACCTGGTCGGCGTCGAGACGGCGGTGCTGGTCGTGATCCTGGCTCCCGTGGTCGCCATCGGCGTGCTGCCGAAGTGGCTGCTCGACCCGATCGAGACCGCCACCCGTCTGATCGTGGGCGGCTGACCATGAGCATGCCGATCGGCGACATCGTCCCCGAGCTGATCCTCACGGTCGGCCCGATCGTGCTGCTGATCGCGGCGCTGTTCCTGCCGCGCCGCCACCAGCCGGCGCTGGTGTGGGTGTCGCTCGGGGTGCTGGTGGCCGCCGGCGTCGCCGCGCTGCGCCAGCTCGGGATGGCCGAGAGCCTGACGTTCTTCGACACGTGGGCGGTCGACCGCGCCGCCGTGGTCGGCAAGCTGATCGTCATCGCCTCGGCCGCGGTCGTGGTCGCCATGACCCCGCAGTGGTTCCGCAGCGACCCGCGCGCGGGCGAGTACCAGACGATGCTGCTGTTCGCGACGCTCGGCGGGGTGATCCTCGCGTCGGCGGCAGACTTGATGGAGCTGACGCTCGGGCTGCTGCTGTCGTCGGTCACCGGCTACGTCATGACCGGCTACCACCGCCGCTCCAAGGAGTCCGGCGAGGCGGCGATCAAGTACTACCTGCTCGGTGCGCTCGCCAACGCGACGTTCCTGTACGGGGTGCTGCTGCTGTTCGGCCTGTCGGGATCGACCACCTACCCGGCGGTCGCGGACGGGCTCGCCGGCGCGGACCGGCTCGGGGTCGGGGCGGCGGTGGTCCTGGCCGCGGTGGGGCTCGCGTTCAAGGTCGGGGCGGTGCCGGTGCACCCGTGGGTGCCCGACGTCGCGCAGGGCGCGCCCGCCCCGTCGGCCGCGTTCCTGCTGGTGATCCCCAAGGTCGGCGGGGTGATCGCCATCACCCGGTTCGCGCTGCTCCTGGTCGACACCGGCGTGGGATGGCGGCCGCTGCTGGCGCTGCTCGCGGCGGCGACCATGACCGTGGGCAACCTCGCGGCGCTGTGGCAGGACGACCTCCGCCGGCTGCTGGGCTGGTCGGCGGTGTCGCAGACCGGCTACGCGCTGATGGCCCCGGTGGCGCTGGGCCGCAGCGACCTGACCGTCCCGTCGCTGCTGCTGTTCCTCGCCGCCTACGCGGCCGCCACCCTCACGGCCTTCGGGGTCGTGGTCGCGCTGCGCGGGCGCACCGCGATCGGCGACTACGCCGGACTCGCGCGCGCGCGGCCGTGGCTGTACGGGGCCCTGGTGCTCGCCTTTCTGTCGATGGTCGGGATCCCGCCGCTGGCCGGGTTCGCCGGCAAGCTGGCGCTGTTCGCCGCCACCATCGACGCCGGCTACACCTGGCTCGCGGTCGTGGCCGTGGTCAACAGCATCGCGTCGCTGTTCTACTACGTCCGGGTCATCGGGCCCGGCTACACCGAGGAGCCGTCCGGACCCGTCGCGATGCTCGGGGCGTCGGCCGGGGTCGCGACCGGCGTCGCCGCCGCAGCCGTGGTCGCGATCGGCGTCGTCGCGCAGCCGCTGCTGTCGCTGCTGGAGGGCTCCGTGCTGCTGCCGTGACGTCGGTCATGACCCAGAGCGGCCGTCCAGCACGCTGCGCGCCCGCCATGAGCATCGCACGATCTCCGCCCCGGGTCCCGAGTGCCAGAGGCTTGGCGAAGCCCTGGCGCTGAGGCCGCGCCCTCGCTATGGTTGCCATGGCAACGATCCCGCCGACATGGAGGCTCCGGTGTTGCGACGAAGCATGCTCGCTCTCGCAGCGGCTCTGCTCATGGCCGGGTGCGGAGGCGACGACGAGCCGGCAGCGGACGGGACGACAGGGGTGGAGGCGACCGAGGCCACCGCGTCCGGTGGCGGGACGGCCGCGACCGCGGCGGCCGAGGGTGACGCACAGGTCGAGATGGTCGACATCGCCTTCGAGCCCGGCGAGGTCACGGTCGCGACCGGAGGCACCGTGGTCTGGACCAACGAGGACGGCGTCGCGCACACGGTCACGAAGGAGAGCGGCCCGGGCGAGGACTTCGACTCCGGCGACCTGGAAGCCGGCGGGACGTTCGAGGTCGCGTTCGACCAGTCCGGCACGGTCGAGTACCTCTGCACCATCCACAGCGGCATGGCCGGCACGGTCGTGGTGGAGTCGTAGCCGTCACCGGGGAGACCAAACCGGCGCCGAGGTCCAGGAGATCGACCCACGGATCGACGAGCCGATAGCGCGCGTGCGCTCCGTCGCGGACCGATCGGACGGGCTCGCGTGGCTCTGGTGAGCCCGTGATGACTCGCGCGCCCCACTGCGCCCGAGGCGCGGTAGCGTCGAAGGCTGTCCGGATCGTCGCTCGACCGCGGCGCAGCCGCGTCGCAGCGCAGTCGTCCGCGCATCGAGGTCGCCGTGACCCCGCCGACGAGCAACGGGGCCAGCCCGCGACTGGGCCTGCGGGCCAACCTGGGCCAGTTCTCGCTGCTCGTCGGCGTCAACGCGCTGGTCGGAGGGATGCTCGGGCAGGAGCGCACGGTGCTGCCGCTGCTGGCCGAGCAGACCTTCGGCCTGGCCGGCGTTACCGTGACGCTCACCTTCATCGTCGCGTTCGGGGTGGTCAAGGCGCTGACGAACTTCGCCGCGGGGACGCTGTCCGACCGCTTCGGTCGCAAGCCCGTGCTCGTGGCCGGATGGCTCGTCGGGCTGCCGGTCCCCCTGCTGCTGATGTGGGCGCCGTCGTGGGCCTGGGTCGTGGTCGCCAACGTCCTGCTGGGGGTCAACCAAGGTCTCGCCTGGTCGACCACCGTCATCATGAAGATCGACCTCGCCGGTCCCGAGCGGCGCGGGCTGGCGATGGGCCTCAACGAGGCCGCCGGCTACGGCGCTGTCGCCGTGACGGCACTGGCGACCGGATGGATCGCCGCGAGGATGGGCCTGCGCCCGGAGCCGTTCTTCCTCGGGCTCGCGTACGCCGGACTCGGGCTCGGCCTGTCGGTGCTCGCCGTGCACGAGACCCGCGGTCACGCCCGCCTCGAGGCCGACCGCCACGCGCCCCGCCCTGGCGCGCTCGGGGCGGACCTGCGCACCGCGGAGGTGTTCGCGCAGACGACCTGGCGGCAGCCCTCGCTGTCGGCCGCGTCCCAGGCGGGGCTCGTGAACAACCTCAACGACGGCATGGCCTGGGGCCTGCTGCCGCTCTTCTTCGCCGACGCAGGCCTGTCGGTCGGCCGCATCGGGATCGTCGCTGCGGTCTACCCGGCGGTGTGGGGCGTCGGTCAGCTGTTCACGGGAGCATGGTCTGACCGCGTCGGCCGCAAGCCGCTGATCGTCGCCGGCATGCTGGTGCAGGCCGCGGCGATCGCGACGATCGCCCTGGTCGGCAGCTTCGGGTGGTGGGTCGTCGCAGCCGCGCTGCTCGGGGTCGGGACCGCGCTCGTGTACCCCACGCTGCTGGCCGCCGTCGGCGACGTCGCCCACCCGCGCTGGCGTGCGGCGGCCGTGGGCGTGTACCGGCTGTGGCGCGACGCCGGGTTCGCGGTCGGGGCGCTGCTGACCGGGGCGATCGCGGACCTCGCCGGCGCCGCGAGCGCCGTGTGGACGGTCGCGGCGCTGACCGCCGCCTCGGCTCTGGTCGTCGCGATGCGGATGCGGGAGACGGCAGCGCGTGAAGCCTCGGTCGAAGGGCGATCGTGACTCCTGCGGCCCTCAGCCCTTGGCGAGACGCCTCCTGCGCGCTACCGAGACGGATCCTCGGAGCCGACCGGGCCCCGGACCCGGGCTCGGCGGGCACGCCGGTCGCGCCGCCGGAGCTCGCGCTGCGATGCATCACGTCCTCGTCGCGAGACGTCTGCACGTCGTCGCGGGGAGGGTCCTGCAGCGCCGCCTGGGCCTCGTCCTCGACGG
>JBPRGE010000170.1:0-24490 GCA_051418035.1 Candidatus Longimicrobiales bacterium M2_2A_002 | reverse complement strand
GGATGGTACTGCTTCGGAGACGGAGTGGGAGAGTACGTCGTCACCGGCCTTATGCTCGACCCGACCGCCCCGGTCGCTTCCACAGCGATCCGGGGCGGTCCTGCATCCGGACCCCACCAGAGCCCGGAGCCCGGAGCCCAGAGCTGGAAGAGCGGGCTCCGGGTGAATCTGAAGGTCGGAATCGCCCGCAGCCCGTGAATCGCCAGAGCCTTCCGGGTCCACCGTCGCGTCGCCACCGGGTGTCATTGTCGGTCGGGTGTGGGTATAATCGGCCGTCATGGGAACGGAATCGATGGACGAGACGCGGGAGGCCCCGGCGGGGGCTGAGACGGACGCGGGTGCGCCGGAGCCCCCGGACCCCGGATCGCTGCCGGAGGATGCTCTGGCGGCCCTCCCCGAGCACCTGCGCGGGGAGGGCGACACGCGGGCGGGGCTCGTGGCGCTCGTGGGGCGTCCGAACGTGGGCAAGTCGTCGCTCATGAACGCGCTGATCGGCGAGAAGCTGAGCATCGTGACGTCGCGGGAGCAGACCACGCGGGAGCGGGTGCTGGGGATCCTGACCGAGGATGGGGTCCAGATGATCTTCGTCGACACGCCCGGCCTGCTGGAGCCGCGCTACCTGCTGCACGAGAGCATGGTGGGCGAGGCGGTGGCGGCGCTCATGGATGCGGACGTGGTGCTGCTCCTGCTGGACCCGACGCGTGAGGACACGCCGGCGGACGGGGACGTGCTGGAGAAGCTGCGGTCCCGGGGCCCGTCGCTGCACGTGGCGATCAACAAGGTCGACATTGCCGGCACGCAGGCGATCGAGCGCCTGGTGCAGTGGTCGCGCCGGGAGCTGCACATCGAGCCGCACCGGATCTCGGCGGAGACAGGCCGGGGACTCGAAGAGCTCCGGACGACCCTGGCGCAGGGGCTGCCGGAGTCGCCATACCTGTATCCGGAGGACGACCTTGCCGCCCAGCCGGTGCGGTTCTTCGTGGCCGAGCTGATCCGGGAGACGATCTTCGAGGAGTATGGACAGGAGATCCCGTACTCGAGCGTTGTAGGGATAGAGGAGTACCGCGAGTCGGAGGACCCGGTCTACATCCGGGCCCGGATCTACGTGGAGCGGGACAGTCAGAAGGGGATCCTGATCGGGAAGGGAGGGCGGGCGATCAAGCGACTTGGCAGCCGGGCCCGATCGAAGATCGAAGCATTTACGGGCGCTCGGGTGTATCTGGACCTGTGGGTCAAGCCGCTGCCCGGCTGGCGGAAGAAGGCGGAAGCGCTCAGACGACTGGGCTATCACGTACCTGACAGCGATTGAGGAGAAATGCTGGACGAGCGACTGCTGGAGATCCTGGTCTGCCCCAAGTGCAAGGGCGAGCTCGAGCACGAGCTGGAGCCCGAAGCGCTGGTCTGCCACGCGTGCGCGCTGCGCTACGAGGTCCGCGACGGCATCCCCGTGATGCTCATCGACGAGGCCGAGCCCCTCGGCAGCGGCGCCGGCACAGACGACCGCTGAGGTCGACTTTGAACGGGAGCAGGGACCCACGGCGTGCCGCGATGAGCGGCGCCGGCCATCGGCTGGCGGCCGCCGGTCTCGTGGCCCTGATGCTGGCGGGGCTCGCAGGCCCGGCCGCTGGGCAGGAGGGCGGCTCGTCGCAGCCCGCGAGCAGCGCCGAGTGCTGCCTGCAGCTCCTGGTGCCCGTGGGCGCGAGGGCCAGCGCGCTGGGGGGGGCCGTGACGGCGCGGGCCGGCGCCGACGCCGTGTTCCGCAACCCGGCGGGTCTGGCCACGCTGTCGGGCACCCAGTTCGTGATCCATCACTCGGATGACACCACGGTCGACGTCCAGGTGGACGCTTTCTCGCTCCTCTTCACGCCGTTCTCCAGCACTTTCGGGATCTCGTATCAGCTCTTCGACCGGGGCGAGATCGAGACCACGGACACGAACGGACAGCTCACGGGCGAGCTCCGGCTTCGCGACCACCTGGTGGTGGCGTCCTTCGCCCTGCCGCTGACCGGCGGGCTGTCGGCGGGCATCAACTACAAGGTCTTCCAGCAGCGGATCGACTGCACGGGGCAGTGCGGCAGCCAGGAGAACGTCGCGACCACGCAGGCCGCCGACATGGGGCTCCGCTACCGTCCCACGTGGCATCCGGCGCTCGAGCTGGGCCTGGCGGTGGTGAACACGGGCCTCGCGCTCCAGGTCGTCAACGTGGCGCAGTCCGACCGGTTCCCGGCCCGCATCCACGTCGGCATCGTGTACGACCTTCTCGCGAGCGCGCCGGTGCACGGGGATGTGGCGCTGAGGCTCGCCGTCGACGCACGGAACCGGCTCGAGGATCCCGGCGACCCCGCCTTCGCCTGGGGTCTGGAGCTCGACGTCCAGGAAGCCGTCTTCGTCCGGGCCGGCTGGGCCGAAGGGAAGGGTCTCGGCACGGGCGCCGCCGTGGGACTCGAGCTCCGTTACGACCGGTTCAACATCGGCGTCTCCCGGACCTTCTCCAACTCCCTCCTCGACGGGGACGAGCCGTTCCAGATTTCGCTGGGGCTGAACTTCTGACCATGCGACGCGGGGCCGTCCTTCTCCTGGCGCTCTGGCCGACGGTCGGGCTGGCGCAGAGCGTGGAGCGCTCGCTGCCGGCCGAGCCGGCAGACCTCCGACCCGACCTGCTGCGCACACCGGCCGGCGCCTTCGCCTCGTCGCTGATCCTGCCGGGCGCCGGCCAGGCGGCGCTCGGGCTCAAGCGGTGGGCGATCTATGGACTCGCGGAGCTCACGCTCTGGGGCGTACACCTGGAAGCGGCGGCCGATGTCCGTCGGCTCACCGACCGGTACCGCGACCTGGCATGGGAGTCGGCACGGCTGCCGGCGGGGTCCGCCGAGCGGGCCGAGGGGAGCTGGGGCTACTACGAGACCCTGGGCCAGTACCTCCGGAGCGGCGCGTTCGATGCCGACCCGTCGGCCAGCGATGTCCAGCCGGAGACGGACCCGGCCACGTACAACGGGTACATCTGGGAGCTGGCCCGGGGGATCTTCCTCCCGGGCGGCACCCTCGACCCGAGCTCGCCGGCCTATGGCGATGCGGTCGCCTACTACCGCGACCACGCCGCCGGCCCGAACTTCCTCTGGGACTGGTCGGGTCGCCTCGATGACCTCGATCGCTACCGGACCCTGATCGACGACGCCGACGGGGAGGCGCGGGTCCGATCGACGGCTCTTGGCCTGGTTCTCGCGAACCACCTGGTATCGGCGGTGGATGCACTCCTCGTGGCGCGCCTGCGCGCGGCGGGAGGCGCCCGGATCGACAGCCGCCTGACGACGACGGCCGGCGACCTGCGCTGGCACATCGGACTACGAATCCCGGTACGGAACAGATAATGGACTTCACCGCAGAAGCGGTCATTCGCCACCTCCAGTCGGAGGCGCAGCACCCACTCAAGACGAAGGAGCTGGCGAAGGCGCTGGATGTGAGCCAGGACGACTACGCCGAGTTCAGGGACCTCCTCGGGCGTCTCGTCGACGACGGTGTGCTCTACCGTGTGAAAGGGCAGCGGTACGCGCTGCCGAAGAAGATCAATCTCGCGGTCGGTCCGCTCCAGGTCATCCGGAGCGGAGCCGGGTTCGTCCAGACCGAGGAGGGCCCGGACGTATTCGTCCCGTCGAGCGCGCTCGGCTCGGCCATGGATGGGGACCGGGTCGTGGCGCGGGTGGAGCGTCGTCGTCGGGGCGATCGGCCCGAGGGCAGCATCATCAAGATCCTGGAGCGGGCCCGCGATACGGTGGTGGGCGTCTACCACCCGTCGCGGAACTTCGGGTTCGTGGTGCCGGAGGACCAGAAGCTGACCAGCGATGTCTTCGTGCCGCCGGGCGAGGCGGAGGGCGCGGAGGACGGGGACGTGGTGGTCGTCCGGATCACGAGCTGGGGGGACAAGAAGCGCGGCCCGGCCGGAGAGGTGGAGAAGGTCCTCGGCAAGCTCAAGGACCCGGGCGTGGACGTGCTGGCCGTGGCGTACGGCCACGAGCTCCCGCTGGAGTTCCCGCCGGAGGTGGAAGCGGCCGCCGAGGAGCTCCAGGAGCGCGGCGTCCGGCCCGAGCACCTGCATGAGCGGGTGGACCTTCGGGGTCAGCTCATCTTCACCATCGACCCGCCGGACGCCCGGGACCACGACGACGCGCTGTCGATCCGGAAGGGCGAGGACGGGCTGTGGGAGGTGGGCGTCCACATCGCGGATGTCTCACACTACGTGGAAGAGGGCGGGATCATCGACCAGGAGGCGTTCAAGCGCGCCACCAGCGTCTACCTGGTGGACCGGGTGATCCCGATGCTGCCGGAAGCGCTCTCGGCCGACCTCTGCTCGCTGCGTCCCCACGAGGACCGGATGGCGGTCTCGCTCCTGCTGCGGATGGATGACGACGCGAACGTGCGGTCGCACGACGTGGTGCGCAGCGTGATCCGGAGCGCCCACAAGCTGGCCTACGGCGATGCCCAGGCGATCCTGGACGGGGAGCAGTCGGTGAGCGGCGAAGTCGACGGCGCCGTGAGGGATCTGGCGGCGCTGGCCCGGAAGCTCCGCCAGAAGCGGGTGGACCGGGGCAGCATCGACTTCGACCTCCCGGAGGCCCGGGTCGTCCTGAATACGGAGGGGGAGCCGACCGATATTCAGAAGGTGCTGCGCCTCGAGGCGCACCGTCTGATCGAGGACTTCATGATCCTGGCGAACGAGACGGTGGACCAGGCTGCCCGGCAGCGGAAGCTGCCGTTCCTGCACCGGGTCCACGAGGCGCCGGACGGTGACCGGCTGGAGAAGCTCGCGACGTTCCTGGCCGGGCTGGGCGTGCGCATCCCGGAGAAGCCGACGCCGAAGGACCTGCAGGAGGCCATCGCCCGGTTCGATGGTCGCCCCGAGGAGAACCTGGTCTCCACCGTGGTGCTCCGGTCCATGAAGCAGGCCCGGTACAGCGAGAAGCCGCTGGGCCACTTCGGGCTGGCGACGGACCACTACACCCACTTCACGTCGCCGATCCGGCGGTACTCGGACCTGGTGGTCCACCGGCTCCTGACCCGGGCGCTCGTGGACGGCGAGAAGCTGCCGGAGGAGCTGCGCCACGACCGGCTGCCGACGGTCGCCCGCCGGACGAGCGAGCGGGAGCGGGTGGCCGTGGCCGCCGAGCGGGACAGCGTGGACCTGAAGAAGACCGAGTTCATGGAGCAGCACGTGGGCGACGTGTTCGAGGGGACGGTCAGCGGGGTCACGTCGTTCGGGCTCTTCGTGCTCCTCGACCGGTTCTTCGTGGAGGGGCTGGTGCACGTCAGCTCGCTCGGAGACGACTACTACGTGTTCCTCGAGGACAAGTTCGCGCTCGTGGGCGAGCACACCAGCAAGCAGTACAGACTGGGGGATCGGGTCACCGTCCAGGTGGCCTCGGTTGATCTGGAGGAGCGCAAGATCGATTTTGTCCTGACGGACGAGGACACCGGCGAGTGAGCGTCCGATCCTTTGACAGGTTCTGGGGGTGGGGGTACTTTGCAACCGCCTCTCCCCCAACGCGTTTCGAGAGCTGACGGCGAATGCACTTCAAGCCGGTCGTAGCGTATCATTCAGCCACGGGTGACGATCCGCCTGAGCTGGTCCGCGAGTTCGCGGACCGAAACGAGCTCCGGATCCGGCGAGTCGACCAGTGCGCGACGATCCTGGAGATGGTGAACCGGACGTTCCCGGCCGTCATCGTGTTCGGCAGCCCCACGGACGACGAGGCGATCGAGACGTGCCGGACGCTGAAGGGGGAGGCGTACAGCGCGGTGATCCCCGTCGTCTTCATGCACGGGGAGGACTCCGACCGCGGGCTGCAGGCCATGGAGGTCGGCGCCGACGAGCTGCTGACGGCCGACATGAGCCCGGCCGAGCAGGCGATGCGGCTCCAGGTCACGCTGAACCGGGCCGACCGGGACGTGAGCGTGCACCCGTCGACCCGGCTCCCGGGGACGGCACAGATCGAGCGGGACATCACCGAGCGGATCCGGGGCGGCGAGCTGTTCGCCGTCTGCTACGCCGATCTCGACCACTTCAAGGAGTTCAACGACCGGTACGGCTACTACCGCGGCGATGGGGTGATCGGGATCGTGGCCCGGATCCTACGGGACGTCGTGCGGGCGTACGCGCCCTCGGGCTTCATCGGTCACATCGGCGGCGACGACTTCATCTTCAACCTGCCGCTGGACATCATGGACACCTGCTGCCGCGAGATCCTGGCGATCTTCGATGAGCTGATCCCGTATCAGTACACCGAGGACGATCGGGAGCAGGGCTACTTCGTGGCCAAGGACCGGCGGGGGAACTACCACGAGATCCCCCTGATGTCCCTGTCCATCGGTGTGGTCACGAACCGGCACCGCTCGTTCTCCCACCCGGCCCGGGTCAGCGAGCTGGCCACCGAGATGAAATCGTACGCCAAGACGCTGCCCGGATCGGTCCACGCGGTCGACCGGCGGCGCGATGAAGACGACGACATACCGAGCGCCGACCCGCCGGCCGGCGCTCCGCGCGCACCGCAGCCTCACGAGCCATGAATATCGCCTGCCCGGAGTGCAGCACGCTCTACCGTATCGACCCGGACCGCGTCCCGGCCGGGGGCGTCGCGACGTCGTGCCGGGAGTGCGGTACCCGGTTCCGCGTCGACGACACGCTGGGACGCATGGCGCCGGGCGACTTCGTCACGGCGCCCCGGCTCGACGAGCCCGAGCGACCGGCGGTCCATGAGACGTCGGAGCAGGAAGAAGCCGGGACGGAGGACGCGGGCGGGGCGGAATCGGAGGGCGGTGCGGAGCCTGCACCGGCATTCGGGCCGCAGGACCCGGACACGCGGGCGCGACGGCTGGCGCGCGCGCTGGTCTCCGACATCAAGGTGTACCACCCGGACAGGTGGGAGGAAGCCGTGGCGGAGGGCACCCTGCGCGCGGATTTCCGGGACGAGATCCTGAAGAGCTGGGGCGAGTACGTGGAGCAGGTGGGCGAGGAGATGGCGAAGAAGACGCCGTACTTCCGGGACGCCCTGAACGAGATCCTGGCGCGGGGAGAGCACGTGTTCTAGGACCCCGGGGGTCGGTTGCCGGGGCCCAGGACCGCCATTATCTTCCGGCGTCGCAAGGAACTTACGGGGCCGTCCCTTTCACCGGACGGCCTCTCGTTTTGGGAGAGAGAGCATGTCGGACGCACTGGAGCGACTGGAGTCGCAGCGGAAGCGGATCGACGCGCTCGGAGGCTATCTTTGACATCGCCTCCAAGCGCAGTCGACTGGAGGAGCTGGAGGGGCTGATGACGGAGCCCGGCTTCTGGGACGACCAGGATCGGGCCCGGCAGATCACCATCGATGTCAACGAGCTGAAGGGGTGGATCGAGCCCTGGGAGGAGGCGCACGAGCGGGTGACCGAGCTGGTGGAGCTCGCGGAGCTCCTCGAGGCCGGGGACGAGCCCGACCCCCAGCTGCGGGCGGAGCTGGAGGACGCCTCGGAGAAGCTGGAGCGGGCCATCGAGCGGCTCGAGCTCAAGAACATGCTCCGGGGCGAGGACGACCACCGGGACGCGCTGGTCACGATCCATCCGGGTGCCGGCGGGACCGAGAGCCAGGACTGGGCGGAGATGCTCATGCGGATGTACACGCGCTGGGCCGAGTCCCACGACTACGACCTCGAGGTCCTCAACCTGATGCCGGGCGAGGAGGCCGGGATCAAGAGCGCGACGCTCGAGGTCCGCGGGCGGTACGCGTACGGCTACCTGAAGGCCGAGAAGGGCGTGCACCGGCTGGTCCGGATCTCGCCGTTCGACTCGCAGGGTCGGCGCCACACGTCGTTCGCCAGCGTGTTCGTCTACCCGGTGGTCGATGACGAGATCGAGATCGAGATCGACGACAGCGATCTGAGGGTCGACACGTTCCGGGCCTCGGGCGCCGGCGGCCAGCACGTGAACAAGACCAGCTCCGCGGTGCGGATCACCCACGAGCCCACGGGGATCGTGGTGGCGTGTCAGCAGGAGCGCAGCCAGCACCAGAACAAGGCCGTCGCCATGAAGATGCTGAAGGCGGCGCTGTACGAGCGGGAGCAGGAGGAGCGGGAAAAGGAGCGTCAGAAGCTGGAGGCGGAGAAGACCGAGATCGCGTGGGGGAACCAGATCCGGTCGTACGTGTTCCAGCCGTATACGCAGGTCACCGATCACCGTACGGAGCTGAAGATCGGCGATGTGGAGGCCGTGATGGACGGCGAGCTGGATCCGCTCATCGAGGCCTATCTCAAGGAGTTCGGCGCGAAGGTGGCATGAGCAGCGTAGACGCAGGCGGTGCGGGCGGCGGCGAGCGGGGCACGGAGCCGGCCACGGCGGGGGATGACGCCGGGCTGAGCCGGGTGGAGCAGGACCGCCGGGACACGCTCCGGGAGCTCCGGAGCCGCGGCGTGGAGCCGTACGCCTACCGCTACGAGGTCAGCCATCACGCCGACGCGGCCGTGGCCGATTTCGAGGCGGCCGAGTCCGCGGGCGAGCTCGACGACGCCGGACTCGGGCCCGGCGTCCGGGTCGCCGGACGGATCGCGTCGCTGCGCAGTCACGGCAAGGTCTCCTTCGCCGACCTGGACGACCGGACCGGCCGGGTCCAGCTCTTCCTCCGACAGAACGTGATGGGTGAGGACGCCTACGACCTGTTGGAGCTGCTGCACGTGGGCGACTGGGTCGGCGTGCGCGGCTCGATGATGCGAACGCGGATGGGCGAGCCGAGCGTGCAGGTCGAGGAGCTGACCCTGCTGTCCAAATCGGTGCGGCCGCTGCCGTACGGAAAGACGGAGGAGGACCCGGAGACCGGCGAGACGGTGGTCCACAGCGGCTTCTCCGACGTCCAGCAGCGCTACCGGCAGCGGTACGCCGACCTGGCGGTGCACCCCGAGGTCCGGCAGGTCTTCGTGCAGCGGTCCCGGATCATCCAGGCCATGCGACGGTTCCTGGACGACCGGGGCTTCGTGGAAGTAGAGACGCCGGTGCTGCAGCCGATCTACGGCGGCGCGCTGGCCCGTCCGTTCACCACGCACCACAACGTGCTGGACATGCCGCTCTACCTCCGGATCGCCGACGAGCTGTACCTGAAGCGCCTGATCGTGGGCGGGCTCGAGCGGGTCTACGAGATCGGCAAGGACTTCCGCAACGAGGGGATCGACCGGACGCACAACCCCGAGTTCTCGATGCTCGAGTTCTACCAGGCCTTCGCCGACTATCAGGACATGATGGCGCTGGTCGAGGAGCTGATCGCCTCCGTCGCCGAGTCGGCCGGCCCGGGCACGACCGTGGAGCCGGACGGGGAGGCGATCGACCTCTCACCGCCGTTCCGCCGGGTCGCGTTTTTCGATGCGCTGGCGGACGCGGGCGTGGACGCCCGGGAGCTGGACGATGACGCGCTGCGTGCGGCCGCCGAGGAGGCCGGGGTGGACGACGTCGCCTCCATGGCCCGCGGGAAGCTCCTGGACGGCCTGTTCGGCGCGCGGGTCGAGCCCGAGCTGGTCCAGCCCACGTTCGTGGTGGACTATCCGAGGGAGCTCTCGCCGCTGGCCAAGGCGAAGCGGGACGACGAGCGGCTGACGGAGCGGTTCGAGCTCATCATCGGCGGTCGGGAGATCGCCAACGCGTTCAGCGAGCTGAACGACCCGTTCGACCAGCGGGAGCGGTTCGAGGCCCAGGCAGAGCTCCGGGCTGCGGGCGACGAGGAGGGGATGGTCGTCGACGAGGACTTCCTCCGTGCGCTGGAGTACGGGATGCCGCCCACGGGCGGCGTCGGGATCGGCGTGGACCGGCTGGTGATGCTGCTGACGGGGCAGCCCTCGATCCGTGACGTGATCCTGTTCCCGACCATGCGGCCCGAGGAGGGCGGCGGATGAAGCGGCTCTCGTGGTACGTGGCGCGTCGCTACCTGGCGTCGCGACGGCGGGGCACGTTCGTCTCGCTGATCACCCTGATCGCGGTGGGTGGCGTGGTGGTGGGCGTGGCGGCGCTGATCACGGTGATCGCCGTCATGACCGGGCTGCAGCAGGACCTGCAGGCGAAGATCGTGGGGATGAACCCGCACGTCTACATCTTCGAGCAGGGGTCGGGTGGTTTCCGGATGCCCGTGTGGCGACCGGCGGCGGACACGGCCCGGAAGGCGCCGGCGGTCACGGCGGTGAAGCCGTTCGTAATGACGCAGGTCGGCGTCACGGTCCCGGGATCGGACTATGTACAGCCGGGCACCGTCTGGGGGCTGGACGCCACGGAGCCGCCGTCGCTGATCCAGCTCGAGGAGGAGATCCGGTCCGGCAAGCTGCGGTTCGGCGACACCCGGAGCGGCTACCCGCCCATGCTCATGGGCCGGCGGCTGGCCGAGAAGATGAACGTCTTCCCGGGCGATACGGTACTGGTGGCGTCGTTCGAGAACCTGAAGACGGGGCCGACGGGGGACATCGTCCCGGTGCTCCGGCGGTTCGAGGTCACCGACCGGTTCGACACGGGGATGTACGAGTACGACGCCGGCTACATGTACGTCCCGCTGGATGCCGCGCAGGAGCTGCTGGACCTGGGCGGGGGGGTGAGCGGCGTGGGGGTCAAGGTGGAGGACCCCTGGCAGGCGGATGAGACGGCGACGTGGATCCAGGACCGGCTCCCGTTCCCGTACTACACGAACGACTGGGTCATGCTGAACTCCGCGCTGTTCAGCGCGCTGAAGCTCGAGAAGATGGCCATGGGGGTCATCCTCTTCCTGATCGTCGTGGTCGCCGCGTTCAACATCATCAGTACGCTGATCATGGTGGTGGCCGACAAGACCCGGGAGATCGGGATCCTCAAGTCCATGGGGATGAATGACAAGACGGTGCTCCGGATCTTCATGCAGCAGGGGCTCGCCATCGGGGTGGTCGGCACGGCGCTTGGCACCGGCCTCGGCCTGCTCCTGGTCTGGCTCCTGGACACCTACGAGTTCATCGAGCTGCCCGGCGATGTCTACTTCGTGGACACGCTTCCCGTGGCGCTGGACCCCCTCGACCTGACGCTGATCGTGGTCCTGAGCATCGTGGTGGCGTTCGTGGCCACCATCTACCCGGCCCGGCAGGCCTCGCGTATGGTGCCCGTCGAGGCGATCCGCCATGAGTAGCGTGGGCGAGCCGGCCGTGGAGGCGCCCCGGACGGCCGGGGAGCCGGCCGGGTCGGTGGTGGAGGCCCGGTCGCTGCGGAAAGTCTACGCCGGCGGCGGCGGGACCGAACTCACGGTGCTGGACGGTGTAGACCTGCAGGTGACGGCGGGCGAGGCCGTGGCGATCATCGGCGCCAGCGGCGCCGGGAAATCGACGCTGCTGCACCTCCTGGGCGGACTGGACGAGCCGACGGCCGGCGAGGTCCGGATCGCAGGCCGCGGCCTCGGGGAGCTGGCGGGTCCCGAGCTGGCGGCGTTCCGGAACGAGGTCATCGGCTTCGTCTTCCAGTTCCACCACCTGTTGCGCGAGTTCACGGCGGCGGAGAACGTGATGATGCCACTCCTGATCGGCGGCGCCGAACGCCCGGCGGCCCGGGCGCGGGCCATGGCGCTGCTGGACGACGTGGGGCTCGCGGCGAGGGCCTCGCACCGGCCGACGGAGCTGAGCGGGGGCGAACAGCAGCGCGTGGCCGTCGCCCGGGCGCTGGCCACGAGCCCCGCGCTGGTGCTGGCGGACGAGCCGAGCGGGAACCTGGACGCGCACACGAGCGACAGACTGCACGACCTCTTCTTCCGGCTCCGCGAGGAGCACGGGGTGGCGCTGGTGCTCGCGACGCACAACCGGGAGCTGGCGGATCGTACGGACCGGATCCTGAGAGTCAAGGAAGGCACGCTTCACAGCCTGCACGCGGACTGACGTATGCTTTGCGACAATTGCGGTGAGAACGAAGCGGTGATCCACCTGACCCAGATCGTGGACAACCAGATGGGCACGTTCCACCTCTGCGAGGCGTGTGCCGCGGAGAAGGGGCTCGAGCCCGATCCGGGGATCCCCGACTTCCCGTTGACCGACTTCCTGGCCCAGATGGGGCACGGGGAGGAGGAGCCGGATGGGGAGCGCGATGCCGGGGCGTGCGACTACTGCGGTCTCACCCTGGACGATTTCAAGCAGACGGGCCGGCTGGGGTGCTCCCACTGCTACGTCACGTTCGAGACGCACCTGCGGGGCCTCTTCCGGCGGCTCCACGGCGGCACCCAGCACGTGGGCAAGGTCTACCTCCCGCCGGACCCCACGGAAGCGGAGCGGAGCGAGCAGATCTCACGGCTGCGCCGGAAGCTGACCGTGGCGGTCGAGCAGGAGGCGTTCGAGCGCGCGGCGGAGCTCCGGGACCGGATCCAGGAGCTGGAAGGGGCCGCCCAATGATCGATCTTGACACCGTCAGCGATTTCGGGCTGTCCTGGCTCGAGGCGAGCGGTCCGAACGCGGACATCGTGCTGTCGACCCGTGTCCGTCTCGCCCGCAACCTCCAGGGGCACGCGTTCAGCCCCCGGATCGAGGACGAGGAGCGGCTCCGGATCCTGGCCAGCGTGCAGAAGGCCGCAAGCCAGGGCACGCTCCTCAAGGAGGGCGTGTCGGTGGACGTGGCGTCGCTGCCGGAGCTGTCGCGCCGGGTGCTGCTCGAGCGGCACCTGGTGTCCCGGGAGCTGGTGGGCGAGGGCGCGCCGGGCCCGCACGCGGGGGCCGGCCTGATCATGGGACCGGCCGAGCAGGCCGGCCTGATGGTGAACGAGGAGGACCACCTGCGGCTCCAGAGCCTCATGTCGGGGCTCCGGCTGCGGGAGGCGTACGGCCAGGTGGACGCCCTCGACGAGGAGCTGGGCGCCGAGCTGCCCATGGCGTTCCACCACGAGTTCGGCTACCTCACGAGCTGCCCGACCAACGTGGGGACGGGGCTGCGGGCGTCGGTCCTGGTGCACCTTCCGGGGCTCGTGCTGACGAAGGAGATCGGGAAGGTCCTCCAGGGGATCGGCCAGGTCGGCCTGACGTTCCGGGGGCTGTACGGCGAGGGCTCGGAGGTGGTCGGCAACTTCTTCCAGATCTCGAACCAGACCACGCTCGGGAAGCCGGAAGAGGATCTGATCGACCACCTGCACAAGATCGTGCGGCAGGTGATCCAGTACGAGATGCAGGCCCGGACGGTGCTGATGCGGGAGGCGCCCGCCGTGATGGAGGACAAGATCTGGCGAGCGTACGGGCTCCTGCGTTATGCTCGGACCCTGTCGTTCGAGGAGGTCATGAATCTGCTCAGCGGCGTCCGGCTCGGCGTGAGCATGAAACTGCTCTCCGGCCTCAGTGTATACACGCTGAACAAGATCATGATCTACACGCAGCCGGCGCACCTCGAGCAGGTGGCCGGCCGGCCGCTGACGGACCAGGAGCACGACCTGCACCGCGCGGCGTACGTACGAGGCACGCTGGCCGAGGAGTCGGAGATGGACCCCGACGCCGGCCGCCGCAGCGACGACGCGAACGCAGGATCCGCGGACGTAGACGACGCGGACGCAGACGAAGCGAAGGAAGAATAGACGGGTCGTCCAGGAGACGGCTCCCGCAACGAGGCACCGATGAACTACAACTTCACAGACAGGGTGCGGAAAGTACTCGCCATGGCGCGGGAGGAGGCCATCCGTCTTCAGCACGACTACGTGGGGACGGAGCACATTCTCCTGGGGCTGATCCGGGAAGGCGAAGGCGTCGCGGCCGCGGTCCTGACCAACCTCAACGTGGACCTCGAGCAGATCCACGAGCGGATCGAGGAGTCGGTCAAGAAGGGCAAGGCCACGATCGCACTGGGCGAGCTGCCGTATACGTCCCGGGCGAAGAAGGTCCTGGAGTACGCCATGGCCGAGGCCCGGGAGCTCAACCACTCCTACGTGGGCACCGAGCACCTGCTGCTCGGACTGCTTCGTGAGGAGAAGGGGATCGCCGCCCAGGTGCTGAACTCGCTGGGGCTCTCGCTGGACGATGCGCGGGAAGAGACACTCAAACTGCTGGGGAGCGACGTGAACCCGAGTCAGCCTTCTACACCAAGCGGGGGCGGCAGCGGCGGCAGCCAGTCGTCGGGCGGCTCCGGCTCATCGAAGGGTGAGAAGAAGTCGAAGACACCGGCACTGGACCACTTCTGCCGGGACCTGACGGAGCTGGCCCGCAACGAGGAGCTGGACCCGACCATCGGCCGGGAGGCCGAGATCGAGCGGGTCATGGAGGTGCTGAGCCGCCGGAAGAAGAACAACCCCGTCCTGATCGGAGAGGCCGGTGTGGGCAAGACGGCCATCGTCGAGGGCCTCGCCCAGCTGATCGCGAAGGGCGACGTGCCGGACAGCCTGACGAGCCATCGGGTCCTGGCGCTGGACATGGCCGCCGTGATCGCGGGGACCAAGTACCGGGGCCAGTTCGAGGAGCGGCTCAAGGCGATCATGAACGAGATCGCCCAGAACAAGAACGTGATCCTCTTCATCGACGAGCTGCACACGCTGGTCGGCGCCGGCGCGGCCGAGGGCGCGATCGACGCGTCCAACATGCTGAAGCCGGCACTGGCCCGGGGCGAGCTGCAGTGCGTGGGCGCGAGCACGCTGAACGAGTACCGGAAGTACATCGAGAAGGACGGCGCGCTGGAGCGCCGGTTCCAGACGGTGATCGTGGATCCGCCGACGGTGGAGGAGTCGGTGGACATCCTCAAGGGGCTGCGCGTCCACTACGAGGATCACCACCGGGTGGAGATCCCTGATGAGACGCTGGGCGCGTCGGCCAAGCTGAGCGAGCGCTACATCACCGACCGGTTCCTGCCGGACAAGGCGATCGACGTGATCGACGAGGCGGGTGCCCGGGCGCGGCTCGCCACGCAGGTCCCGCCGCCGGAGGTGACGGAGCTGAAGGAGGAGCTCGAGGCGCTGGCGGAGAAGAAGGACGAGGCGATCCGCGACCAGGACTTCGAGCGCGCGGCGGAGCTGCGGGACCGGGAGCGGGAGCTCCAGGCCGAGATCCGCAAGCGGCAGGAGGAGTGGGAGGAGGAGCGCAAGCAGCACCGCCCCGTGATCAGCGTGGAGGACGTGGCCTTCATCGTCAGCCGATGGACGGGGATCCCCGTGACGCGGCTGAAGGAGGCCGAGACCGAGCGGCTGGTCAACATGGAGCAGGAGCTGCACAAGCGGGTGGTCGGCCAGGACGAGGCGATCCATGCGATCAGCCGGGCGATCCGGCGGAGCCGGGCGGGGCTCAAGGACCCGAACCGGCCGATCGGGAGCTTCATCTTCAGTGGCCCCACGGGGGTGGGGAAGACGGAGCTGGCCCGTGCGCTGGCCGAGTTCCTGTTCGCCGACCGGGACGCCCTGATCCGGGTGGACATGAGCGAGTACATGGAGAAGTTCTCCGTGTCGCGCCTGATCGGTGCGCCCCCGGGCTACGTGGGCTACGAGGACAGCGGTACGCTCACGAAGACGGTGCGCCGCCGGCCGTACAGCGTAGTGCTGCTGGACGAGATCGAGAAGGCGCACCCGGACGTGTTCAACATCCTCCTGCAGGTCCTCGATGACGGGCAGCTGACGGACAACTACGGCCGGGTGATCGACTTCAAGAACACGGTACTGATCATGACGTCCAACCTGGGCGCTCGCGACATCAGCACCGGGAAGGCGTCGCTGGGGTTCCACCAGCGGGACTCGGAGACCACCTACGAGCGGATGCAGAACAAGGTCACCGAGGAGATCGAGCGGGCGTTCCGTCCCGAGTTCCTGAACCGGGTAGACGACGTGATCGTCTTCCACCCGCTCAGCAAGGAGCAGATCGGCGAGATCGTCCACATCATGCTGAAGGACGTGCACAAGCGGCTGGAGGAGGAGGAGCTGACGGTGAAGCTGACCGACGACGCCGTCGATTTCCTGGTGGACAAGGGTTACGACGAGAAGTTCGGGGCCCGCCCGCTCCGGCGCGCGATCCAGCGGTACCTGGAGGACCCGCTCTCCGAGAAGATCCTGGTCTCCGAGTTCTCCGCGGGCGACGAGATCGAAGTGGACGTCTCGGAAGAGGGCGACTCCCTCGAGTTCCGGGTTCCGTCCTCGACGAAGACGTGATGGCGTTCAGCCCCAAGGGCCTCAAGGCGGTCGCGCTCCTGGCGGCCGCTGTCGGTCTCTCCGTGGCAGGACCCCGGGCCGCATCGGCGCAGGAGCCGGTGCAGGCGGTGCAGCCGGTGGAGGTCGCAGCGGTGGAGGTCCGCGGCAACCAGCGGATCTCCGACGACGTGGTGCTGTCCACGGCCGGGATCCGGCTGGGCGACCGGGTCACGTTCCGGGACATCCGGGAGGCCATCCGCCGGCTGTGGGCCAGCGAGCAGTACTCGGACGTCCAGGTGTACGCCGTCGAGACCGACCCCACCGACCCGGGCTCCCCCGCCCGGGTGATCGTGGAGGTCGAGGAACAGCCGTACGTGGCCTACGTCGACTTCCGCGGGCTCGAGCACATCGGACCCCGTGAGGTCCGGGACACGGTCGGGCTGACGGCCGGCCAGCCGTTCGACCCCGCCAAGGTCACCCGCACCGAGTTCATGGTCCGGGAGCTGCTGGCGGAGAAGGGCATCCGTCTGCGGAGCATCGACCACCGGCTCGAACCGATCGAGGGCGCGGACGGGGAGTACCGGCTGGTCTTCGATGTAGTCGAGGGCTCACGGGTCGCCATCGCCGAAATCCGGATCTCGGGCAACGAGGTCTTCTCCGATGGAGCGATCAAGGAGGCGATGTCGACCAAGGAGGAAGGCTTCTGGTGGTTCCGGTCGGGACTCTTCGACGAAGCGCTCCTTCGGGCCGACATCCGGGACAACCTGCCGGCCTTCTACGGACGCCGCGGGTACATCGACTTCGCCGTGGTACGGGACACGTTGATCGTGGATCCGGAAGCGGGGAAGGGGCGGCTCGAGCTCGAGGTCCGGGAGGGTCCGCGGTACCGGCTGGTCGAGTTCGACATCCGGGGCAACCGCCAGTTCCCGACCGAGCAGCTCCGCACGTATTACGAGAGCGACCGGGGCGGGATCCTGGCGAGCTTCGGGATCGGCGGGATCGGCGGGGAAGCCGGTCAGCGGGCGGAGGAGGTCCCGACGTTCAACCAGAGCCGGTTCCAGCAGGCGACCCAGGATGTCCAGCAGCTCTACCGCAACCAGGGCTACCTGTACGCCCAGGTGGCGCCGTTCGTGGAACGGACGGAGACGGAGTCGGGCGAGCCGGCGGTGCGGGTCGGCTGGGACATCGTGGAGCGGGAGCCGGCGTACATCAACCGCGTCTCCATCGTCGGGAACACGTACACCCACGAGGACGTGATCCGCGACCGGATCTTCATCCTCCCGGGCGACGTGTACAGCGAGCAGCTGCTGATCCAGAGCTATCGCGGGATCATGGGCCTCGGGTTCTTCGAGACGCCGATGCCCACGCCCCAGATGGACCAGCTGGAGAACGGCGACATCAACGTCACGTTCGAGGTCGAGGAAAAGCAGACGGGCTCCATCAACTTCGGTACCACGATCGGCGGCTGGGGCGGGCTCGCGGGCTTCCTCGGCTATGACCAGCCGAACCTCTTCGGTCAGGCCAAGACCGGGCACGTGCGCTGGGAGTTCGGACGCCGCTACAACAATTTCTCCGCGAGCTACAGCGATCCGGCGATCGCCGGATCGCGGTACAGCGGGTCGCTTTCGGTGTTCAGCACGAAGGAGAACCGGTTCTTCAACTTCCCGGAAGGGGAGCGCCGTCGGACCGGGGGATCGGTGCAGCTCGGGCTGCCCCTGCCGTTCGACCGCCGGTTCAGCCGGCTCTTCGTCGGCTACCAGCTCTCGCGGACGACGTACGACAACTTCGGCGCCGAGGGCGGCGACATCTTCACGCTGCCGCCCGGGATCCTCAGCACGCTGTCGCTCTCGCTCATGCGGAACTCGCTGGACAGCCCGCTCTTCCCCACCGTGGGGACGCGCCAGGAGCTGCGGGCGGAGTTCAGCGGCGGGCCGCTGGGCGGTGACGGGAACTTCCAGACGTACACGGTCCAGGGCCAGTGGTGGGCGCCCGTGGCCCAGTTCGGCGGCGGGCAGCCGGGTGTGCGGCCCGTCCGGACGACCCTCGGGATCAGCGCCGAGGCCGGCGCCATCTTCGGCGACGCCGAGAACTTCCCGTTCGAGCGGTTCTGGATGGGTGGCGTGCAGTTCGGCCAGACGCTGCGGGGCTACGACGAGACCACGATCACGCCCCTCGGCTACCTCCCGGAACGGACCGGCGGCGTGCAGCTCTCCGACCGCCTCGGCGATGCCTACGTGAAGCTGACGGCGGAGTACGCCATCCGCTTCAACGACAACGTCTCGGTCTCCGCGTTCGGCGATGCGGGGAACATTTTCCGTGATCCGATGGATATCAATCCGACCCGGATGTTCCGGGGCGCGGGTCTCGGCATTCAGCTCGTAACGCCGTTCGGGCCGATCGGACTCGATTACGCCTATGGCTTCGACAAGACAGAGCCGGGCTGGCAGCTGCACTTCAAGTTCGGGCAGCAGGCCGCCGGTCCACGATGACGAAAGGTGACAGACTCATGAAGTTCTTTGTTCGTACGACATTCGTACTGCTGGCCCTCGCGCTGGTGGCCCCATCGCTGGCGGCGGCACAGCAGCCCTCCATCGTCTTCCTGGACTCGGAGCGGCTCCGGCAGCAGGCGCCGAGCCTGCAGGCGGCCCGCGAGGAACTGGAGCAGGAGCTGGCGGAGCTCGAGGCACAGGCCGACAGCGCCCTCGCGCCGATGCAGGCGGAGTTCCAGGCGGCGGCCCAGGAGTTCCAGCAGCAGCAGGGGATGATGACGGCCGAGCGCCGCCAGCAGCGCCAGCAGGCGCTGGGGCAGATGCAGCAGGAGCTGCAGCAGGCCGGTGCCCAGTGGGAGCAGCGGGCCGCGGCGATCCAGAGCCGGGTCCTCGGCCCCGCGCTGGAGCGGATCAACCGGGTCATCGAAGAGCTCCGGGCGGAGAACGGCTACCAGTTCGTTCTCGATGTGGCTGCGGGCGGCGTAGTGGCGGCCGACCCGGCGCTCGACATCACCCCGGAGGTGCTGCGGCGGCTGCAGGCGTCCAACCCGGGTTCGTGATCGGGCGCGGGCGAACGGACCGGCGGGAGCGGGGGCGATGAAGGCCTCCGCGATCGCGCGGCTCCTTGAGGCGGAGCTGGAGGGGGGAGCCGACCCGGAGATCACCGGGGCGGCTCCCCTCGAGCGTGCGGGGCCCGACGACCTCAGCATCGTTGCCCGGGAGCGGTACCTCCAATACGTTGACTCGACTCGCGCGGGGCTGCTCCTCGTACTGGCGGATCTCCGCGATCGGACGCCGGAGGACCGGCCCCGGATCGTAACCGACGATGTCCACGCAGCGCTGACGCTGGTGCTGCCACGGCTGTATCCCGAGACCCCGCCGGAGCCGGGCGTGCACGCCACGGCGGCAGTGGCCGACTCGGCGGTGCTGGGCGAGGGCATCACGGTGGGGCCGGGCGCGGTGATCGGCGAGGACGCCCGCATCGGCGATCGGGCCCGCATCGGTGCGTGCGCCGTCGTAGGGGAGAGGTGCGAGGTCGGACCCGACGTGCTGATCCACCCCCACGTCACGCTGTACGCGCGGACGCGGATCGGCGCCCACAGCGTGGTGCACTCGGGTGCGCGGCTCGGATCGGACGGCTTCGGCTTCGCCGAGGTCGACGGCGTGCCGCGGAAGGTCCCGCAGGTCGGCGACTGCGTCATCGGCGAGCACGTCGAGATCGGTGCCAACGTCACCATCGACCGGGGCTCCATCGGCACGACGGAGATCGGGGACCACGTGAAGATCGACAACCTGGTCCAGATCGGGCACAACGTGGTGATCGGGGCAGGCTCGATCATTGTGGCGCAGGTCGGGATCTCCGGGAGCACGAAGCTCGGGCAGGGCGTGACGCTGGGCGGGCAGGCGGGGCTCGCGGGCCACATCGAGATCGGGGACGGCGCGACGATCGCGGCGCAGGCGGGCGTGTTCGGCGATGTCCCGCCGGGCGTGACGTGGAGCGGCTACCCGGCTCGCCCGCACCGGGAGGCGCTGCGGGCCCAGGCAGGGGCCTTCAAGGTGCCCGAGCTGTTGAAGCGCGTGCGACGGCTGGAGCGAAAGCTGGAACGACGAGAGACGAGCGAAACCGACGAATGAGTGAATCACAGCATACGCTGGCCACGCCCACCTCACTGGAAGGGATAGGCGTCCATACGGGCGAGCCGGCGGCCATCCGCTTCCTGCCCGCCGACCCGGACACGGGCGTCCGGTTCCGTCGGATGGACCTGGACGGCACGCCGGAAGTGAAAGCGTCGCTGGACCACGTGCAGGATACGGAGCTGGGCACCACGCTCGCGGACGGCGGGGCGGAGGCCCGGACCGTCGAGCACGTCCTCTCGACGATCGCCGCGCTGGAGCTCGACAACGTGGTCATCGAGATGACCGGCCCCGAGGTCCCGATCCTGGATGGCAGCTTCCGGCCGTTCATGGACGCGCTGTCGGAGGCCGGGGTCGTGGAGCAGGACCGGCCGGCCCGGGTCTGGGACCTGTCGCAGCCGGTGAGCCTGGACGGGCCGAACGGCGGTCATTACGTGGCCGCGCCGGCCGACGACCTGCGCATCTCGGCGACGATCGAGTTCGACCACCCCATGATCCGCCGGCAGTTCGCGTCGTTCAACATCGACCACACGTTCCGCGAGGAGCTGGCGCCCGCCCGGACCTTCGGGTTCCTGCGGGACAAGGACGCGCTGCAGGAGAAGGGGCTGGCGCTGGGGTCGAGCCTGGAAAACACGGTCGTGCTCGACGAGGACGGACTGGTGGACGGCGAGCTCCGGTTCGCGGACGAGTTCGTCCGACACAAGATCGGGGACCTGGTGGGCGACCTGGCCGTGCTGGGCGGTCGCGTCCGCGGGCACATCGTGGCGGAGCGGCCGAGCCACGCCGGCAACTTCGAGCTGGCGAAGGCGATCCGCTCCTCGGCCAGGCGGGGCGCCGAGGGCCGGGTCGACATCACGAAGATCATGGAGTACCTGCCGCACCGGTTCCCCATGCTGCTCGTGGACCGGATCGTGGACTTCGAGACCGGGAAGCGGATCGTCGGGCTGAAGAACGTCACGATCAACGAGCCGTTCTTCCAGGGCCACTACCCGGGCCACCCGATCATGCCGGGGGTGCTGGTGATCGAGGGGATGGCGCAGGCCGGCGGGCTGCTCCTCATGGACGTCATCGACAACCCCGAGGACAAGGTGGTCTACTTCATGACCATGGACAACGTGAAATGGCGCCGGCCGGTGGTCCCGGGGGACCAGCTGATCTTCGAGCTGGAGATGCTCCAGTTCCGCCGTCACGTGTGCCGGATGCAGGGCCACGCCTACGTGGACGGCAACCTGGTGGCCGAGGCCGAGCTCATGGCCCGGATCGTGGACCGCTGATGGAAGGGCGAATGCTGGACACGGGAGAAGCGCTGTGGACGGGGGTCCACCCGCGGGCCATCGTCCACGACGCCGCGCAGCTCGGACCCGACGTCAGCGTCGGCCCCGGCGCCATCATCGGCCCGGGCGTGGTGATCGGCGCCGGCTCGAGCATCGGGTCCAACGCGCTGATCGAGCGGGACACGGTCCTGGGCGAGGAGTGCGTGGTCCACCACGGCGCGGTGCTGGGCACGGACCCCCAGGACCTGAAGTTCGAAGGGGAGCGCACCCAGCTGGTGGTGGGCGACCGGACCGTGATCCGGGAGTACGCCACGCTGAACCGGGGTACGAGGGCCGCGGGGCGGACGGTCGTCGGGGCCGACTGCCTCCTCATGGCGTACAGCCACGTGGCCCACGACTGTGTTCTGGGCGACCACGTGATCCTGTCGAACTCGGTGAACATGGGCGGCCACGTGGAGATCGGCGACTGGGCCATCGTCGGGGGGATCACGCCGATCCACCAGTTCGTCCGCATCGGCGCCCACGCGTTCGTCGGCGGGGCCTCCCGGGTCGCGAAGGACGTGGTCCCGTACGTCCGGGCTGCGGGCAACCCGCTGGCCATGGCGGGTCTGAATACGGTGGGGCTGCGGCGCCGGGGCTTCGACGAGGAGACGCGGGCCGACTTGAAGAGGGCGTACCGCATGTTCTTCCAGTCGGAGCTGAACGTATCGCAGGCGCTGGCGAAGGCCCGCGAGGAGCTGCCCGCACGGCCGGAGATCGATGTCTTCCTGACCTTCATCGAGGAGAGCGAGAGAGGGATCTCCCTCTAACCGTCCCATGGAACCACTGCGCATCGGGGTCGTCGGCGTCGGAAGTCTCGGGTTCCACCACGCGCGGATCGCGCGGAGCCTCCCGGACACGGAGTTCGTGGGCATCCACGACACGGACCCGGCGCGGCTCGAGGAGGTGGCCCGCGAGCTGGAGGTCGAGGCCCACGCCGAGCTCGAGAGCGTCCTGGACCGGGCCGACGCCGTGGTCATCGCCGTCCCGACGGAGGCGCACGAGGCCGTGGCCGTCGCGGCGCTCGAGCGCGGCATCCATACGCTGATCGAGAAGCCGATCGCGCCGTCCATGGAGGCGGCCGACGCCATTCTGTCGGCGAATACCGAGGACGCCATCATCCAGGTGGGACACGTGGAGCGGTTCAACGGCGCGATCCGGGCGGCTGAGCCGTACCTCGAGGAGCTTCTCTTCGTCGAGTCCCACCGGCTGGCACCGTTCGGCCCGCGCGGGACCGACGTGGCCGTGGTGCTGGACCTCATGATCCACGACCTGGACCTCGTCCTGAGCCTGGCCCACCGCCCGGTCACCGCCGTGGCCGCAGCCGGGATCCCGGTGCTGACGCCCCGTCCCGATATCGCCAACGCCCGTCTCGAGTTCGAGGGCGGTGCGGTGGCGAACCTCACGGCGAGCCGGGTCTCCCTGGAGCGGCTCCGCAAGTTCCGGTTCTTCCAGCCGTCCGGCTACATCAGCCTCGACCTGGCCGCCGGGCGGGGCGAGTTCCTCCGGCTCAAGGAGGGCGTGGAGCTGGCGCCCGGCGAGCACGTCGACGCCGGCAGCCTCATGGGGCTGGTGGAGCGGATCGAGCTGACGGGCGACGACACGGAGCCGCTTCGGAGCGAGCTCGAGGCGTTCGCGGCCACCATCCGGAACGGTGGGCCCGCCGTGGTGTCGGGAGAGGACGGGCGCCGCGCGCTGGGTGTGGCGCTGGAGATCATGGAACGGATCGAACGCCATGTCGCTGATACGAATACGGCGCGAGCGTAAGGAGCAGTCCACCGGGCCGTTCCGCCCGCCCCGGCTCGGGAAGCTCCTGGCCGGTCTGATCCTGGTGCTCGTGCTCATCTGGTACCTGTCGACCTTCGTGTGATGCCGGTGGGTCCCACCGTATTCCTCTCCGCCGGCGAGCCGTCCGGCGACCTCCACGGGGCGGCCGTCGCCCGGGCGCTCCGCGAGCGGTGGCCCGACGCGAGGCTCCTCGGCCTCGCCGGGCCCCGGATGCAGGCCGAGGGCGTCGAGACCATCGAAGCGTTCGACCGGCTGGCCGTCATGGGCTTCGCCGAGGTCGTCAGGCACCTCCCGTTCTTCATCGGCCTCATGGGCCGGGCAAAGCGGGCGCTCCGGGACGAGGGCGTGGACCTCGTGATCCCCATCGACTACCCGGGGTTCAACCTCCGGCTCGCCGAGCGCGCCAAGAAGCAGGGGATCCCCGTCCTCTACTACATCGCGCCGCAGGTCTGGGCGTGGCACCGGAGCCGGGCCGCGCGCATGGCGGCCGTGGCCGACCGCCTGGCCGTCATCCTCCCGTTCGAGGAGGAGGTCTTCAAGGAGTACGGCGCCGACGTCCGCTTCGTCGGCCACCCGCTCGTGGACCGGGAGCCGGCCGTGGAGCCGCGGGAGGACTTCTGCCGACGCCTCGGCCTCGACCCCGACCGCCGGATCCTGGCGCTGTTCCCGGGCTCCCGGGCCCAGGAGGTGGACCGACACCTGGAGCCCTTCTGCCAGGCCGCGGAGCGGGTGGTCGAGGCCCGGTGGCACGTGCAGCCGGTGGTGGCCCGGTCCACCGACATGGCCGTCGAGGCGTATGGCGAGGCGCCCTTCGCCGTCACCGACGACGGCCGGTCGCTCCTCGCCCACGCCCACGCCGCGCTGGTGAAGTCCGGCACGACCACCCTCGAGACCGCCCTCGCGGGCGTGCCGATGGTCATCGCCTACCGGACGCACCCGCTGACGTTCTGGCTCGCGCAGCGGCTGGTGGACGTCGATCACATCGGGCTGGCGAACCTGGTGGCCGGCCGACGGATCGCGCCGGAGCTGCTCCAGGACGCCGCCACACCCCGCGCGCTGGCCGAGGCGCTTCTGCCGCTGATCGACGAGGGGCCGGCTCGCAGGGAGGCGCTGGAGGGCGTACGCTCCGTGCAGGAGGCGCTGGCGCCGGACGGGACGGCCACGGCCGCCGGACGCGTCACGGATCTGGCCG
>JBPRGE010000169.1:0-29982 GCA_051418035.1 Candidatus Longimicrobiales bacterium M2_2A_002 | reverse complement strand
CGGGGAGGAGTCCGGGTTCTACCGCTAGAGCAAACGGCCGCCTGCCCGTCCGCCCAGCAGACGCGCCCCCTCAGGCCCGACCGGCTCCTGTCCAAAACCGCTTCCCGCCGGCCCGACCGATGCGCCCCCCGCCCGGCCGCCGGCCGGCAGGCCCGTGCCCCGGGGGGGGCGCGGGCTGGCGGGGGGCGCATCTGGCGGGCCGGCGGGAAGCGGTTTTGGACAGGAGCCGGTCGGGCCTGAGGGGGCGTGTTTGCTGGGCGGACGGGAAGGCGTAATGGACAGGGGCAGGTTCGGGCCTGAGGGGGCGCTCTCGTTCGGCAGGCGTGCAGGCACCTGGACAGGGGCGGGGGCGGGCTTGAGGGGGGCGCATCTGTCGGGCCGGCGGGAAGCGGTTTTGGACAGGAGCCGGTCGGGCCTGAGGGGGCGTGTTTGCTGGGCGGACGGGCAGGCGTGCTGGACAGGGGCAGGTCGGGCCTGAGGGGGCGCGTCTGCTGGGCGGACGGGCAGGCGGCCGTTTGCTCTAGCGGTAGAACCCGGACTCCTCCCCGAACCCGGCTCGCCCCGATCCAATCCCGCCCCCATTTCGAAGATCAAAACGCCCGCCCAACCCAAACCTCCGCTCCCCGCCGGTATCCCGCCAAGCCGCGAACCCAGCGAACCCCGCGAACCCGAACCCACCGCGAACCCCGCTCCCCTCGACCCCAACGCACACCCATTTCGAAGATCAGAACGCCCGCCCAGCCCACACCCCCGCTCCCCACCGGTATCCTGCCAAGCCGCGAACCCAGCGAACCCCGCGAACCCGAACCCACCGCGAACCCCGCTCCCCTCGACCCCAACGCACACCCATTTCGAAGATCAGAACGCCCGCCCAGCCCACACCCCCGCTCCCCACCGGTATCCTGCCCAGCCGCGAACCCAGCGCACCCCGCCAACCCGAACCCACCGCGCACCCCGCTCCCCGCCACCCCAACGCAACCCCAATTCGAAGATCACAACGCCCCCCCACCCCACAACCCCCCACCCCACCGGTATACCGCCAAGCCGCGAACCCAGCGAACCCCGCGAACCCGAACCCACCGCGAACCCCGCTCCCCTCGACCCCAACAGGAGCCCCATTCGACGCGTCCAGACCTCAGCCCCTCACTCACGTCCCCCAGTGAATGGGTTCGTCGAAGTGGCGGCGGGATAGGATGAGGGAGTGGCCCTGCTCGACCTCGCGGCGGAAGCCCATGAGGTGGAAGACCTCGACGGTGTACCAGCGGGCGACGCGGCGGTCGACGATGACGGCGTCGGCGATGTAGGGGTGGCGGCGGACGCCGGGCAGGAGCGGCGCGATGCGGTCGGCGCCGATCCGGCGCAGGATCGTGGAGACGGCGAGCCAGGACCGACGGACGTCGCGTGTGAGGAAGAAGCCGTCGTCGCCCTGCTCCTGGTAGAGGGGCATGAGGAGGCGGCCGCCCTCGGGTGCGACCACGGGCCGGCCGTCGCCCCAGTGCCCGAGCCGCTGGCCGGCCTCGACCTCCTGGAAGCTGGTGAAGCCGGGGTCCATGACGAAGGTCCGGCCCCGGGGCACGGCGTGGCGGTAGCGGATCTCGATGACGGGCGGGTGTCCCCGCGCGGCGTCCCGGAGCAGGGTCCGCGGGTCGCGCCCGGGCAGCTGGGACCAGTCGAGGACGGCGGCGGCGCCGAGCGCGCACCAGGCCACGGCCTCGAGGCGGTCCACGGCCTCGGGCGCATCGTGGCGGCCGCCCTCGCAGCCGAGGGTGATGCACCCCCGGTTGTTGACGTACTCGAGGAACGTGGCGGCGAGCTGCTCCTCGAGCCCGAGGACCATGGGCAGCGGGATCTGCTGGGCGAAGCGGCGGTTGCGGAGCGTGTCGCCGAGGGTCAGGAAGGGCGGTGTGTCGCCGGACGTGGTGTGGAAGTCGACGACGATGGGCGGGCCATCGGCGTCGCGGATCGCGGGTTCGATGGCGTCGAGCAGCGCCCGTCGCTGGTCGTCCTCGACGGCCGGCTGCTCCCGCCCGCTCCGGCCCTCCACGGCCTCCGGCCACCACTCCCGGTTCATGTCGCTGTCGATGAACCGGACGCCGCGCCGGAGCGCCTCGGTGTTCCCGACCACCGCCAGCACCTCGCCCCGGAGCACGTCGGCGGGCGGGAGCCGGTCCATGAGCCGGCGGAGCGCATCGGTCCCGGCAGGCTCGTTGCCGTGGAGGCTGCCCACGAAGATGACGGTCCGGCCGGCGCCGCCCCGGACGTGGCCGATGACGCGCTCCGGGCGGTCGTCGCTCACGGTCCTGGCGGTGCGGGCGGCAAGCCGGCCTCCATGAGCTCGCCGGTGAAGCGGACGACGTCGTGCTCGCTGAGCACGCCGGCGACGCGGTCGTCGCCGAGGACGGGCACGGCGGAGACATCGCGCTCGAGCATGAGGCGGACGGCGTCGCGCAGCGGGGTGTCCGGCGTGACGGTCAGCGGCTCGGGGTCCATGAACTCCCGGACGAGCCCGCCGGCCTCGATCTCGCCGGCCCGGTGGGCGGCTACGAGGCGAAGCAGCGCGCGGTAGGAGACGAGGCCGAGGAGCCGGCCGTCGTCGTCGACCACCAGCAGCTGCCGGATCCGGCGCCGGTCCATGACCAGCGCGGCCAGGTCCAGACGCTCGTCGGGCGCCACGGTCTGGAGCTCCGTCGTCATGACGCCGCCAACCGTGGCGCGTCCCGTCGGGTGCTGCCCGGCCACGCCGACTCCCGGCCGGCCGCTAGACCGGCTTCACGTCCCGGGCCTCGGGACTCTTCTCGGTGGGCACCCTCTGGAACCGGACCCGCTGGCCGTCATCGAGCGACTTGTAGCCGTCGCCGGCGATGTTCGAGTGGTGGACGAAGACGTCCTCGCCGCCGTCATCGGGCTCGATGAAACCGAAGCCCTTGCTGTTGCTGAACCAGCGGACGGTGCCGGTGATCTCGCCCTTCTCGGGCCCGGCCGAGAGGTCCTCGGAAAGGACGCGCTCGGGCTCCTCGAACGTGTCGGCCACGTCGGTCTCCGGCGCGGTGTCGACGTCGATGGTCATCGGGTCCTGCAGGACCGTCCGGCCCAGCTCCCGGGCCTCGCTGGAGAGGGTGCGTCCCACGAAGAGTGTCTGGGTGGTCCGGGGCGTCAGGTCCAGGATCCGCTGGACCTCGGTGTGGCGGCCCCGCTGCAGCAGGATGTCGACGGGGTCGAAGACCAGCACCTCGACGTTCTCCAGCCGGACGTTGCCGGCGTCCACGTGCTCGAGCAGCCGCTCCGGCGTGGCCACCAGGACGTCGAACCCGGCCCGGAGGTCCCGGACCTGCTCGTCGAACGGGACGCTGCCGTGGATCTCGCCGACCCAGAGGTCGGCCTGCTCCGCCAGCACCCGGGCCTGGGCGGCGATCTCCTGGACCATGTCCACCGCGGGGCTCACGACGAGCGTGTGCAGCCCCTCGCGGTGGAGCTGTCGCTCCAGTGCCGGGATCAGGTACGCGCCGGTCTTGCCGGTGCCCTGCGGCGCGCTCATCAGGATGTCGCGACCGCTCCGGAGCGCGTCGATGGTACGGACCTGGACCGGCCGGGCCTCCGACCACCCCAGGTCGGCGAGGCCGGCCCGCAGCTCCTCGTGGTCGACGAGGTCGGCGAAGCCCGCGCCCCCTTTGCCCCCTTTCCGCGCGCCGGGTCTCTTCGACGGCGCGGGCTCGCGACGGCGGAGGGCGGCCATGACGGCCCAGACCACAACAAGTAAGACCGCCACGACAATGACGGCCAGCCAGATATCATTTATAGAGTTCATGCACACATCTTCCCGTGCGGTTCACTCCCTTGTCAAGCAGGGATCATTCCGGGGTCCCCATCGGCAGCCACGCTGCGCGGTCGCCAGCCCGGACGTACAGGTGGTCGCCCACCCGACCCAGGACGTCGACGCGGTCGCCCGGCGCCAGCCGCGTTACCTCGGCCGATTCGGCGCTCGGCAGCTCGCGCAGCGGAGCGGCGGAATCGACGGCGGCCGTCCGGATGGGGCTCGCCGGCTCGGTCCGCCCGCCGGCCACGAACCCGCGGCGGCCGTCGGGCAGCTCGACCCGGAGCCAGGCACCGGCCACGGCCAGGACCCGGACGGGCACGTCCCGGTCCAGCCGGTCGAGCTCGACCGCCATCGGGTCGGGGCCGGCCCGGAGCCGGAGGCCCTCGATGGCCACGCGGCGGACTGTGCCGGGGTCGGCATCGAAGAGCGGCGGCGGCTCGATGGGGAGCGGCGACACCGCCGGCAGCGGGTCCATGGGGCCGACACCCCGGCGATAGATCCCGAAGTGGAGGTGGGGCGGTGTGGTCCGCGCGTTCCCCGAGTTGCCCACGACCCCGAGCGTGTCGCCGGGCTCCACCCGCTGCCCCCGCTCCACCAGCTGCGCGTCCAGGTGCGCGTAGTAGAGCGATTGACGGCGCCGCGCGTCCCGGAGCCAGACCACGCGCCCGCCACGGGGCGTCGTCCGGACGGATCGCACCACGCCCGGCGTCGCGGCGATGACGGGGGTGCCGCGACGGGCGAAGATGTCGATCCCGTGGTGATCCCGGCGGCCGCCGTCCCGGGCGTCGCCGAAGAAGCTGCGGACGGCGCCGGGGTCCCGGCCGTGGACCGGGAACGCCAGCGTCGGCTCGGTCGTGGCGGTCAGCGTGTACCGGCCGCCCCGGAGCAGCTCGGGCTGGACCCGGATGATGTACGTCCCATCGCGGTCGGGCTCGTGGACCAGCCGGAGCGTGCCGCTGTCGGCGCTGGCCACCCGGACCGGCGCTGCCTGCGAGTCGGCCGGCGCCCGGAAGAGGTCGAGGAAGAGCGTGGCGTTGGTGGCCGGCTCGAGCCGGACCTCGAACGTCATACGCTGCCCCGTCCGGGCTTCGAGCCGGTAGCCCACGGCGTCGGGCCGCTCCGACTCCAGGTACCCGGTCTCACGGAACGGAGCGCTGACCCGGGGCGCCTCCCGGAGCGCACGTTCGGCCGCCCGCTCCCACAGCCGGCCGAGGGCGGCCGCGTCGAGCCCCGCCGCCTCGAGCTTCCCCGCGTAGCGCTCGTGCGGTGTGGACGCCACCGGCCGACGCAGCAGCTCCCCGAGCTCCGGGACCGACTGCCGGCCGAGCCCGAATCCGGCACCCGCCGCCACCAGTACCATCAGAATCCACCATCGCATGGCTAGGTAAACCCGCGAGCGGCCCCCGCGTTCCTACGGCCCGGCCGGGCGCCGGAGGATCGGGTACGACGGCGCGTCCTCTGCGAGCGGTCCGTCCACCAGGTTCCAGTTCACGATCCCGTCGTCGGAGCGGGGCTCCAGCAGCGCGAACACCAGCCGGGCCAGCGGCTGGCCCATGGGGACGACGACTGTGCCGGCCGGGAGCAGCGCGTCCTCCGATCGCCACGCGCCGAACACCTCCCGCTGCCGGTGGCCCTGGTACTCCCGGGGCGCCGCCCGGGTAGAGTCCACGGCGAACCGCTCCACCCGCCGGGTCCGCGCGGCCGGGAGTCGGGTGGTCTCGATACCGTGGAGCGCCAGCAGGTCCAGGACCGGCGTCAGCGTCGCCGGGACGTAGTACGCCGCCGGGGCCACCCCGGTCTCCGTGGCCCGGAAGGTCCCGAACTCGCGCATCGTCTCGGGACGGGTCACGTCCAGTCGGGCCCGGTACCGTCGTCCCGAGTACGGGCTCAGTCGCTCCTCCACCTCGCCCATCAGGACCTCCACCCGCTCGCCCGCGGCGTGCTCCGCCCGGAGCGCCAGCCTCCGGCCCCGCAGGTCCACGCTATCGGCGGCCCGGACGAGCCGGTCGATCTCGCCGGCATGCTCGTGGGCGAACGCGAGGATCTCCTCGACGAACGCGAGGGTGGAGAGGATCCGGTCGCCGAACTCGACGTACGAGTACGACTCGCTCAGGATCCCGAGCCGGTTCCGCAGCCCCACGTAGTTGCTGTTGTAGCGGGGCAGGTGGCTGTACGTGTACCAGCCGCGCTCGCCGCCCTCCGGGGCGTACGCGTTGCCGTAGTAGTAGAAGTCCCAGCCATACTCGGTGGCGATCTCGCGGGTGACCTCCGGCAGCCACTCGGTCCGGAGGAACGAGACCAGCCCGGCGTCCGTGCTCGGGTGCAGCGGCGGGGCGTACGTGAGGTCGTAGCCGTGGTAGGTCCCGTTCGTGGTGTGGAGGTCCACCACCAGGTGTGGGTCGTACCGGTTCAGCAGCCGGACCAGCGACCGGGCCTCCGGCGACTCCAGCTTCGTGTGGTCCCGGTTCAGGTCCAGACCCTGGGCGTTGGCCCGCTCCCCCACCCCGCCGAACGGGCCGTTCTGCCGGAACCGGTTCGACACCGAGACCCGCTCGTTCCCGTCGGCGTTGTAGATCGGCGCCACCAGCACGACGAGCGAGTCCAGCCACCCACGGTGCTCATCGGCCGCGAACCGGCGCAGCAGCATCTGCGCCGCCTCCTTCCCCTCCACCTCGCCCGCATGGATGTTCGCCATCACCAGCACACGGGTGCGGCCGGTGGCGAGTACCGACCCGGGCGTCCCGTCGGGAAGGCCCGTGCCCACCACCACCAGCGGCAGAGGACGACCCTCCCAGGAATAGCCGAACGTCGTGGGATGGAGGACCCGAGCGTCGGCCACCGCGTCGATGAACGAAGCCACGTCGGCGTACCGACTCGTCTCGAGACCGTCCGTCCGCTCGGGACGTGTGAGCGGCTCCTGGCCACGGGCCGGCACGGCCAGCAGCACGATCGATAAGGCCGCGAGCACGCGACCCGTCCAGCAGCTGTTCTTGATCATGGGCCCATGATGCACGCCCCCACCACCCTGCGGCAAACGGCGGAGCCGTCGATCGTGGACGCGGCGGACGCCGCGTCCGGGGAGGTCAGCCCTTCGGCTCGGCGCCGTTCAGACGGGTATGCAGCCGGTCCGCCAGCTCGCTCAGACGACTCGCCCGATCCGACGCCAGCGACGCCAGCCGACGCATGTTCTCACGGCTCGGTCGCCGCCGTCCCGTGGCCCACGAGTACAGCGCCGAGTACGACACGCCCGCCTCCTGGGCCACATCCTCGAGGCGACCCGCCGTCGTATCCAGCAGCTCGTCGATCAGACCCGCTATCCCTGGCTCCATCCGTCCCTGCTCCCGCCAACGAAAAGGCACACCACTGTTCGATTTCCTTCACCTGCCACACATGACCGGGTCCGCAGTCGTTCCGGGATCCGGGAACCGGGAACCGGCTGCGAGTCCACAGCCAGCAAGTTCTGTGCGTTGTGAGGGAGCCGGAATGTATACATGGCTATCGAAATCGGCCGGACCGACGGCGCGGGAGCGGGTCTTTGTGGTGGGGATCAGGCTTCCTGGGCGGTCGTCTCGGGGCAGAGCGCGGGGCTCTCCGGCATCCAGCCGGGGAGGCGAACGGTCTGGACCACGACGCGCAGCCCGTCCAGGTCCTGGAGCATCAGGCTGGTGGCGCTGACCCGTGCGGCCAGCGGGATGGGGTGCCGGGGCTCGGGGGCCACGGACCACGCGGCGGCGGCCACGAGGATGGCGGCCGCGGCGTTGCGCCAGTCGATGGGGCGGGTGTCGGTGGCGCGGGCGTGGAGCCGGCGGATGCGGCGGACGAGCGGCCCGCCGTGGAGGGCGAGGGCCCCGGCGATGGCCGGCCGTGCGGTCTCGAGGTCGAGGAGCGTGCGCACGTAGCCGGCGGGCCCCCCGTCGACGGCGGGGAGGGCGGTCAGGTCGCACGAGCACTCCCGCTCCTCGCGGATCCGGGCGGAGACCCACCACGCGGCCGGGCTGTAGAAGAGTAGGACCTCGACCAGCGTCTGGACGAGGTTGACCAGGAAGTCGTGGCGGCGGACGTGAGCGAGCTCGTGGGCCAGGACGGCGCCCATGCGATCCGACTCGGCCGGCGCGGTGGGTGGCACGAGGACCACCGGCCAGCGCCAGCCCACCAGGGCGGGCACATCGACCCGGTCGCTCACGCGCACGCGAACCGGACGGTCCACGCCGAGCCGGGCCGCCGTGGCGCGGCACGCCTCCCGCCAGCGGGGGTCGGGGCGCCCGCTGTCGGCGAGTCTGCGGGCGCGCCGGGACTCCAGGACGAGGCGACCGGCCAGGATCAGCACGCCGGCGAGCCACAGCCACGCCAGCGCCCGGACCGGCTCCCGCCCCGTCTCGGCCAGCGCGGCGGTGGTGCCGGTGTCACCGGCCCACATGGAGGCGTGGCGACGGCGCAGCTCGGCCGTCACCGCCTCGGGATCGGTCCGGCCCTCCGCCATCTGGCCCCGGATCACCCGGTCCGCCGTGCTCACCAGCCAGGTCCGGTGCCCCTTCCAGACCTCCACGGTCTGCCGGTAGTTCATCACCGGGAGCGCCAGCAGCGTGGCCAGCGCAACGAGGCCGGCGAGGTAGCGTGCGTGGGGGAGCGTGTCGCGGACCACCTGCAGGACCGCCCACAGCAGCAGCGCCACCAGAGCGCCCTGCCAGATCGAGTGCAGCAGCGACCAGCCCACGACCTCCATCAACGGCACGTCTGCCTCCCGGGACTCAGGACTCCAGCTCGTCCAGCAGCTTCCGGATCTCGTCCAGCTCCTCCGACGACGCGGTCCGGGCCGACAGCGCCCGCAGCACGAGCCGGCCCGTCGAGCCCGAGAACCCCCGGTCGATCAGATCGCTCACCAGCCGGCGCTCCGTGGCCCCCTCGGCCACCGCCGGCGAGTACCGATGCGACCGCTCCGACTCGTCCCGGTCGACCAGCCCCTTCTCGTACATGATCTGGAGCAGCTTCAGAACAGTGGTGTAGCCCACCTCCCGCTCCTCCTCCAGCTCCTCCTTCACCTCCCGCACCGTGCTCGGCCCCCGCCGCCACAGCACCTGGAGGATCCCCAGCTCCGCATCCGTCGGGAGCGGCGCCTCGCCCCCACCCTTCGCTCGTGGTGTCATGGCGCCACTATAGTACGAAGTGAGTCGTAGAGTCAATCCCACGAACCGCCGGGGGGCGGACACCGTGGAACGCGCCGCCGGGTCGGAGTGTGACACGACACCCCGCGGGACGGGCCGGTCCAACGAACCCGGCCGGCGATGCGTCGTCTTTGGTGAGGAGCGGGGTTGTGGGGCGATGCACCACAGCGAAGTTTCAGCGAGTACCTGACAGACAACGGTCCCGAAGCTGGCCATAATGATATGGGGCAACCTGTCAGTACGCCGTTTTCGATAGCAGGATCATCCTACTGCGGAGGTCGCATATGCCGGATTCCCTAAAGATCATTGACAATCGCACCGGGAAGGAGTACGAGAACCCGGTGATCCACGGCACGTACCCCGAGTACGGCTCGGCCACCCCGGCCCCGCCGCTCCGTGGCATCAAGACCTCGGAGGACGATTTCGGTCTGCTCACGTACGACCCGGGCTTCAAGAACACGGCGTCGTGCAAGAGCTCGATCACCTTCATCGACGGCGAGAAGGGCATCCTCCGCTACCGTGGCATCCCCATCGAGGAGATGGCGGAGAAGAGCAACTTCCTGGAGTCGGCGTACCTGACGCTCTTCGGCGAGCTGCCGACGAAGGAGCAGTACGACGACTGGGAGCACCACATCACGCACCACACGTTCATCCATGAGAACATCAAGAAGCTCATGGACGCGTTCCAGTACGACGCGCACCCCATGGGGATGTTCGTGAGCACGGTGGCCGCGCTGTCGACGTTCTATCCGGAGGCCCGCAACATCCAGGATCCGGAGACGCGGCAGAAGCAGATCGTGCGGCTCATCGCGAAGGTGCCGACGATCGCGGCGTTCGCGTACCGTCACAGCGTGGGCCAGCCGTACATCTATCCGGACAACGAGCTGAGCTTCACGGGCAACTTCCTGAGCATGATGTACCGGATGTCCGAGCCGACGTACGAGCCGAACCCGGTGCTGGAGAAGGTCCTCGACACGCTGTTCATGCTGCATATCGACCACGAGCAGAACTGCAGCACGACCACGATGCGGACGGTGGGCAGCGCACACGCCGATCCGTACGTATCGCTGTCGGCCGCGGCGGCGGCGCTCTACGGCCCGCTCCACGGCGGCGCCAACGAGCGGGTACTCCGGATGCTGAACGAGATCGGCACGAAGGAGCGCGTGGGTGAGTTCGTGAAGCGGGCGAAGGAAGGCGAGTTCCGCCTCATGGGCTTCGGGCACCGCGTATACAAGAGCTACGACCCGCGGGCCAAGATCCTGCGCGAGATGGCGCCGGACGTCTTCGAGGTCACGGGCAAGGACCCGCTCCTGGAGCTGGCGGTCGAGCTGGAGAGGATCGCCCTCGAGGACGAGTACTTCGTGGAGCGTGGGCTGTACCCGAACGTGGACTTCTACTCGGGGATCATCTACAAGGCCCTCGGGTTCCCCACGGACATGTTCCCGGTCCTCTTCGCCATCGGCCGGACCGTCGGCTGGCTGGCCCAGTGGTCCGAGCTGCTCCAGGACGACGAGCAGGCCATCGCCCGACCGCGGCAGGTCTACACCGGCTACGACGAGCGGGCCTACGTCCCCATGGAGAAGCGCAACCAGCAGGTGGAGACGAAGGTCGGCGCCTAGCTGGCAGCGCCGCACCCGGACCGTTCGCGGCCCGGCAGGACGAGGGCGCGGGGCACCGGCCTCGCGCCCTCTCTCTTTGACCCCGTCATTGACAAACATCGCGCCGTTCGCCATTGAATCAGCGCTCTCTCCCCACACCCCAGGAGCGCGCGATGAACTACAGCAGGATCCTCCTCGGCGGTCTCCTGGCCGGCCTCGTAATCAACGCCGGCGAATTCGTGCTGAACGGCGTCATCCTCATGGACGCCATGGAGGCCGAGCTGGAGCTCATGGACGCCGCCTTCGCCCCCTGGGCCATGCCGTACTACGTAGTCATGGCCTTCCTCTGGGGGATCGCCATGGTCTGGCTCTACGCCGCCGTCCGGCCCCGCTTCGGCCTCGGCTGGCGGACCGCCGTCGTGGTCGGCCTCTTCTTCTGGGTCTTCGTCTCCGTCCTGCCGACCTTCGCCAACATGGCCATGGGCACCGCCATGGAAGGCCTCGTCGGGATCGGCCTCCTCTGGACCTTCGTCGAGCTGCCCGCCGCCGCCGTGGTCGGGGCGTGGCTGTACCGCGAGGGACTGGGAGTGAGATCCGAGAGCTGAGTCCAGAGAGCCGAGTCTCGCCCACGGTCCACGATCCACGATCCACAGTCCACGATCCACGATCCACGATCCACGAACCACGACCCTTGACTTCGGTTTTTCTTCGGTCCATCCTACAGGCCCCGACGATGTGAACGGAACGCGGATTGGAGGGCGAGTCACGTGGCGGCACTTCCGGCGGAGGTCCTGGATCTGAGGCGCGAGCTGGAGCGGCGGTTCCCCGACGCCCAGCCGGTGCGTCAGGGGACCACCGGTGCGGTGGCGACGGGAGTCGGCCCGCTGGACAGCGCGCTGCCGGCGGGCGGTCTGCCCCGGGGCCGGGTGACGCTGTGGCGGCCGGGGGGTGGGGCCACGGCGGTGCTCCGATCGGCGTGCCGGGCGGCGGTGGCCGGTGGGGAGCGAGGGGCGTGGGTGGATGGGGCCGGTGTGATCGCGGGGGCGTACTGGCCCCACGGCCTCGCCCGCGCTCCCGACGCGACGGACGGCGAGGCGTCCGGGGCCCCGGCGCCGCTGCTGTTCCGTCCCGCCGACCCGGTGAACGCCGCGGCGTGCGCGGAGGAGCTGCTGCGGTCGGGCGGGTTCGCCCTCGTCGTGCTGATGGGAGGGGCAGCGGGTGGAGGCAGCCGGGGACTGGCTGACGGCGAGGGCGTCCGCCTGGGTCGGGCGGCGCGGGAGGGGGGCGCGGCGTTCGTGGCGGTGGCGGGCGGCGCGCCGGTGTCGCACCTGAGGGTCCGGACCACGTTCGACCCGGGCGGCTTCCGCTGGAGGCGGGGCCCGTTCGGCGAGCCGGCGGCGCTGGATTCGGTGCTGGTTCGCGCGCGGGTGGAAACCATGGGGCTGGACCGTCGCATCCGGTTCCGTCTCGATGTGGAGCATCACGATGTACGTCTGTCTCTGGAGCCCCGGCTGGTCGACCGCCGCGGCGTCCGGCGCTGAGGGCGCCGGGAGCCGGGGAGCGGGCGGCGCGGGTCGGAGCTCGGGAGACGACGACGCGCCCTCGTCGTCCTACGCACTGGCGCCCCTCCTGGCCGGGCACGCCCCCCGGCTCCGGGTGGAGCGGGAGGTCGTCTGGGCCGATGGCCGGGGGCTGGACGCGACCGCGCTGGCCGAGCGCCTGCTCGAGCGGCTGGCCGCCGAGGGCGTCACGGCCCGGGCCGGCGTCGCCGCCGTGCCGGTGACCGCCGGGCTGGCGGCGAGGTGGGGCTCGCACGGCGAGCACGAGCCGGACGGCCCGACGCCGTTCCTGGTGAAGGAGCGAACGGGGTGGGGGAGGCGGGCGGAGGCAGGGGGCAAGAGGCAGGAGTGCAAGAGGCAGGAGTGCAAGAGGCAGGAGTGCAAGAGTGCAGGAGGCAGGATCTCAGAGCCCGGAGCTGAGAGTCTGGAGTCCAGGGTGGTCGTGGTGGAGAAGGGGGGGGAGGCGGAGTGGCAGAGTGGGCTGCCGGTCGTGGCGCTCCGACCGACCGACCGGGTCCGGACGCTGCTCGATGGGGTGGGGATCACCACGGTGGGACAGCTCGCGGGGCTGGAGCGGGAGGCGGTGGAGGTCCGGTTCGGGGGCGGCGCGGTGGCGCTGTGGCGGGCGGCCCGGGCCGACGACCGTCGGCTGCTCTTCGACCGGATCCCGCGGGAGCGGCCCCACGGCTCGCTGGACTTCGTCGACTACGTGCTCACGGACCCCGCCCGGCTGGTCTTTACCGCCAATGCGCTCCTGGGGCCGCTCTGCGACCGGCTGATCGAGCGGGGCGAGCACGCCCGCACGCTCCGGCTCGAGCTCCCGCTGGCCAACGGCGACGAGTGGGGGCGCACGCTCCGGCCGGCCCGGCCCACCGCCAGCCGGGAGACGTGGCTCCGGCTGATCCGGGGGCTGCTGGACGAGCTCACCGTCCCGGACGCGGTGGCCGGGATGCGGATCGAGGTGCCGTCCACCGAGGCGGCGGCGGTCCGCCAGGGCGACCTCTTCGACCGGGGCTTCGCCACCGCGTCCGCCGTCGAGGCCGCGGTCGCCCGGCTGGCGGAGCGGCAGCTCTGGCCCGTGGTCCCGGAGACCGACGGCCACCCGATGGTCGAGCGTCGCGGTCGGTGGACGCGACAGGCGGTCGAGGACGCCACGAGCACCCGGTCGCCGGGGCGTCAGGAACCGGCGAGCCCCGGTGATGCGGCTTCACACTCTCCGGCGGAGGGTGGGCCGGGGAAGGGGCTGACGCTGATGCTGATGCCGGAGCCGCGCCGGATCGCGGTGGAGACGACCGGTCGCCGCGACCACGAGGTGCCCGTACGGATCCGGGACCGGGGCGGCTGGCGGGACGTGGCCCACGCCGCGGGCCCGGACCGGATCTCCGGCGGGCAGTGGGAGGCGTCGTCGTACGCCCGGGAGTACTGGCGGTGCGTGACCGGGGAGGGGGTGCCGCTGTGGGTCTACCGGGACGCGTTGGACGGAGGGTGGTGGCTGCACGGATGGTGGGATTGAACGGCGGAGTCAGGAGTCAGGAGTCAGGAGTCAGGAGTCAGGAGTCAGGAGTCAGGAGCTCTCATTCGTGCCGGATCGCCTCGATGGGGGACAGCCGCGCTGCGCAATGGAGTTGGTCGCGGGGTCTATCCGGACGTGGCGGCGGGCGTGGTGGCCGTCGCCTGGTTCGAGTAGGGAGAGCAGCGGGTCGCACTGCAGCTCTGTACGCGGTAGACGTACTCCGTGCCCTCGACAGTGGAGAGGTCGGAGTAGGTCGCCACGTCACTGCCCACGCCGTCGAGCACGGTGAAGGAGCTTCCGCCGTCTGTGCTCCGCTCGATCCGGAACCCGGTCTCCACGCCGGAGTTGTCCGTCCAGGTCAGGTCGACCTGGCCGGCGGACTGCGCGGTGGCCGCGAGCCCGGACGGCGCGATCGGCGGTGTGGTGTCGCCGGCCGCGGTGGAGGAGCTCGAGCAGGTGGAGACCCCGCACGCGCGGATTCGATAGTCGTAGGCCGTCCCCTCGGTGGTCGTCCCATCGGAGTACGCGGTCAGGTCGGCGGCGATGGTGGCGAGGACGCTGAACGCGCTCCCCTCGACGCTGCGCTCGATCCGGAACTCGGTCTCGGCTTCGCTGCTGGCGTCGGACCACGTCAGGTCGACCTGGCCGGCAGAGATCGCGGTGGCCGAGAAATCGCCCGGTGCGGGGATGGAGTCGGTGGTGCCCGGCGTGGGCGGCGTCGTTCCGGAGCAGCCGCTGGCGTTGCACGCCGAGACCCGGTAGTCGTAGCTCGTGAGCGGCGCGAGCCCGGAGTCCCGGTAGGTGGTGACATCGGTGCCCACGGTGGCGACCAGGCTGAACCCGCCCTGGATCCGCCGCTCGATCCGGAACTCGGTCTCCGTGACGCTGTTGTCCGTCCACGCCAGGTCGATCTCGGTGTCCGAGACCGTGGCGGTCGTGAGGTTGGTCGGTGCGACCGGAGGTGTGGCCACGGTGGCGACATTGGAGTACGCCGAGCACGTGGTCGCGTTGCACGCCGCCACCCGGTACGCGTACTCGGTGTCCCCCTGGATCGCCGTGTCCGAGTACGTGGTCGTGTCCTCCGGTACCGTGGCGAGGGCCGAGAACGTCCCGCCGTTCACGCTCCGCTCGATCCGGAACCCGGTCTCGCGGGTCGAGTTGTCCGTCCAGGCCAGGTCGATCTGGCTGGCGGCGACCAGCGTCGCGGTAAGACCGGCGGGCGCGGGGATCGGGTCCGTGGTGGCCGAGGCAGGGTCCGAGGGCCCGGAGCAGCCGGTGGGGTTGCACGCCCGTACCCGGTAGTCGTACGTCGTGGCGGGCTCGAGACCGGGGTCGGTGAACGTCCCGGTGTTCGCGCCGACGGTCGCGACCTGGGTGAAGGCGGCCGTTCCGGTGCGCCGCTCGATGCGGAGCTCCGTCTCCGTGGAGCTGTTGTCGGTCCAGCTCAGCGCGATACTGGTGTCCGAGGCCGCCACCGCCGTCAGGCCGGACGGGGCCACGGGAGCGGTGACCACGTCCGCGGGGCCCGCGAACGTCGAGCAGAGCGTCCCGTTGCAGGCGGCGACGCGGTACGAGTACTCGGTGTCGGCCTGGACGCTCCGGTCGCTGTAGGTCGTGACATCGGTCAGCACGGTCGTCAGGAGCTCGAACGCGCCGCCGTCCACGCTGCGCTCGATCCGGAACCCGGTCTCGGTGGTGGCGTTGTCGGTCCAGGCGAGATCGACCTGCGAGGTGGAGACGACGGTGGCCGTGAGCCCGGACGGTGGGGGCACCGTCGCCGTGGTCGCGGACGCGGTCCCGGACGGTGACGAGCAGCCCGCGGCGCTGCACGCGAGGACGCGGTAGTCGTACGACGTGGCGGGCTCGAGCCCGGCGTCCCGGTACGCGGTCAGGTTCCCGGCCACGCTGGCGACCCGCTGGAACGGGTCGGCTCCGGTCCGCCGCTCGATCCGGAACGAGGTCTCCGTGGCGGAGTTGTCCGTCCACGTCAGGTCGATCACGGTGTCGGCCGCCGCGGTGGCCGTGAGTCCGGACGGGGCGGTCGGCAGCGTTGCCGCGAGGCTCTCGCTTGAGTACGGAGAGCACCCACCGGCGTTGCACGCGGCCACGCGGTACGCGTACCCGGTGTCCAGGGCCACGGTCGTGTCCTGGTAGCCGGTCACCCCGACTCCCACGGTGGCCAGCGTAGTGAAGACGCCGCCGTTGGCGCTCCGCTGGATGCGGAACCCGGTCTCCGTGTCGCTGGTGTCCGTCCAGCCGAGGTCGATCCGGTCGGCGGCGACCGCAGTGGCCGTGAGCCCCGTCGGCGCGGTCGGGGGCGTGGTGGCCGACGCTTCGGTCGAGTACGGCGAGCAGCCGCCGTCGTTGCACGCCGCAAGCCTGTATGCGTAGCGGGTGTCGGCGGTCGTGGTCTCATCCCGGAAGGCGACGATGTCGGCGTCCACCGTGGCCAGCAGCGTGAACGCGCCGCCGTCGACACTGCGCTCGATCCGGAAGGCGTTTTCGGTCGCGCTGTTGTCCGTCCAGGTCAGGTCGATCCGGGTGGCCGAGACCACGCTCGCCGCGAGGGCGGACGGGGCCAGCGGTGCCGTGGTGATGGCGGCCTCGTTGGTGAAGCCGGAGCAGCCCGCGTCGCTGCACGCGTCGACCCGGTAGGTGTGGGTCGCGTCGGCCTGGAGCGCGGTGTCCGTGTACACCGTGGTGTTGGCCGGGACGGTGTCCAGGACCGTATACGTCCCGGCGCCCACCCTCCGGTGCACGCGGAACCCGGACTCCGTGGCCGCGTTGTCGGTCCATTCCAGCGCGACGCGGCTCCCGTCCTCCGCGAGCGTGGCCGCGAGGGCGGTCGGGTCGGCGGGCGGCGGGGTCGCCCGCGTCGTCGCGGTCGCGGTCGCCGAGTAGGTCGAGCAGCCGCCATCGTTGCACGCCCGGATCCGGAAGTCGTACGCCGTGCCCGGAGCCAGGCCGCTGCTGGTGTGGGCGGTGGCGTTCGCCGGGGTCGCGGCCACCTCCTGGAACGCGGCCGTGCCCGTGCGGCGCTCGACCCGGAACGCGGTCTCCGTGGTGCTGCCATCGGTCCAGGTCACGTCGATCCGGGTGTCGGAGACGGCGGTGGCCGTGACCGCGGTCGGCACGCGCGGCGGCGTTACCGCGGTGTCGGGCGCCGACGGCGATGAGCAGCCGGCGTCGTTGCACGATGCCACCCGGTACGAGTACTCGGTGTCGACCGTGACGCTCGTGTCGTCGTACGACGTCTGGCCGGCCCCGACCGTGGCGATCCCGGAATACGACCCGCCCGCCGCCCGCTCGATCCGGAACCCCGTCTCGTTGTCGGAAGCGTCGGTCCAGCTCACCGTGATCCGGCTCGCGGAGACGGTGGTCGCCGAGACGGCGATGGGCGTGGCCGGTGGCACGTCCGTCGTGATCCCGGACGCCACGTCCGTAGGCTCGGCGCAGCCGCTCGGGTTGCACGCCGTCACCCGATACTCGTAGCGGGTGGCCGGCTCCAGCCCGGTGTCCCGGTAGGTGGTGACGTTCGCGCCCACCGTCGCCACGTCCCGGAACGACACGCTCCCGCTCCGTCGCTCGATCCGGAACTCCGTCTCCGTGCGGCTGCCATCCGTCCAGTCGAGGCGCAGCTCGCTGGCCGACCGGGGCGTGACGGCCAGGTCCCGGGCCGGGGCCGGGAACGTGACCACCGCCGCAGGGTCCGACGGCGCCGAGCAGCCGGCGGTGTTGCACGCGCTGACCCGGTAGCGGTAGTCGCTGTCCGCGACGACGGTGCCGTCCGTGTACGCGTCCACACCGGCCGCCACGACGGCCAGAATCTCGAACGTGTCCGTCGGGATGGCCCGCTCGATCCGGAACTCGTCCTCGTTGTCGCTGCTGTCCGTCCACGCCAGGCGAACGCCGTCCGCCTCGACGGCCTCGACCCGGAGCCCCGCAGGCCGTGCCGGCACGTTCTCGCGGATCCTGAGCCCCACGTCGACGCGGACGGGCGAGTTCGAGGCGCCCAGGTCCGCGATCCAGACGACGGCCGCGTAGTCGCCGATCTCCAGCGACGGTGGGAAGACCGTGAGGGTGAGGGTGGTGGGCGTCTCCGTGCCGGCGAGCTCCACGTCCAGCCAGCCGCCGATTCCCATCTCGTAGTCGACCGATGCGGTCAGGCCCGTGAGCGCCCCGCCGCCCCCGTTGGTGATGGCGACCCGAATCGGTGCGGCGGCCGTGTCGCCCTGTGTGTAGACCAGGGAGATCTCGGCCTGCTCGACGTCGATGAACGGCCGTCTCCGGATCACGATCCTGGCCCCGCCCGTCTGTCCTTCGGCCGTGGCGGTGATCGCCGCGGTGCCCGGGCCGGTCGCCAGGACGAGGCCCTGTGGATCGACGACCGCGACAGTGGAGTCGTCCGTCGTCCACGTCACCTCGCGGCCGGACAGCGGCTCATCGGCGTCGTCCCGGAGATCGGCCGCCAGCTGGATGCTCTGACCCTCGAAGAGGTCCGCCGTGTCCGGCACCACCCGGACCACCTGGACCGGGATCGCGTTGACCAGCACCTCCTCGCAGCCCATGAGGACGCTCAGGGCCAGGATCAGCCCGAGCGCGGTCCGGCCGGCCCCCGTCGAGCGGCGGTGTCGGGGCTCCTCGTGCGGGGTCGGGGGGCGGCGGCGAGTGCTCACGGCGGGCCTCCGTGGACGAAGCGGAGGAGGCGGAGATCGGTGCCGTCCCCTGCGCCCGGGACGACAGCGACGTCGAGCTGGAGCGTCCCGCCCGCCCCCATCCGGATCCCGATGGACGGGACCCGCCGGGCGTGCAGCGCGGCCTCGATCGCGCCACCGAGCATCACGCCGGCACCCGCGAGGAGGGTCGGGACCAGCAGCGGTCGCTCCGTCTCCGTTCCCGCCACGGCGTCCGGGGGGCAGTCGCCGGAGGGTGCGGGCGTCCGGCACCAGACGGTCGTCCGCTCGTACAGGTATCCCGCCGTTACGGCGCCGGCCACGAGGCCGGTCACGGCGAGGCCCAGCCCGACCCGACCCGTGTAATACTGCCCGGCGCCCGGCAGGAGCGCGCCCAGCGCGAGGGCCGCCAGCGGCCTGGGTCCCGTGTCCCGGTCCCGCTCCTGGAGGGCGAACTCGATGTCGAGGCGGTCCTCGGCGGTCGGCCGCAGCGACAGGTATCGATCCAGGTCCTCCCGGGCCCGGGCCCGGCGGCCCCGCGCCAGTCGGACGAGCCCCCGGTTGTAGAACGCCTCCGGCACCGGCCCGATCGCCAGCACATCGGTGAACAGCTCTTCCGCTCGCTCCAGGCGGTCCGCCCGGACCCGGGACACGGCCTCGGTGAACAGGGCACGCGTCCGGGAGCCGACGCCGGCATCGACCGCCTTCTCGAGCCGGGCCCGGGCTTCCGCGGCCGAGCCGCCGGCCGGCTCGAGGTGGACGTAGCGGCAGAACCAGCGGGCCGCCGCTTCCGGTCCCTCCTGCTGGTCCACGACCCGGCCCTGGAGGTACGCCGCTTCGGCCGCGCACGGATCGATCGCGAGGGCCCGGTCCAGCAGAGTCGTCGCCTCCTCCAGGTCCCCCAGCACCAGCGACCGCGTCGCGGCGCGGACCAGGTCGTCCACCTCGCCGGGGCCCGCTGTGCAGACGGGCATCTCGGCCGAAGCGCACGCCACCGAAACGGCCTGGGGGCGCTCCTTGAGCGGGAGCGTCTGTCCGGATGCCGCCGTCGTACCGACCGCGAACCCCGCCGCCACCATCCACAGCGGGAGTCGCCCGCGCACGCCGCGCCCCCGGGCCGTCCGCACTACCGCACCCCGCCCGAGCGCACCGGGACGACCCGGTTCTCCCGCGTGCCATCACCCAGCTGCCCCTGGAAGTTGTTCCCCCAGCAGCTCAGCTGGCCCTGGGCCGTCGCGCCGCACGTGTGCGCGCCCCCGGTCGCCAGCCACCGGAACACCTGATCGTCCCGCACGGGGAGCGGGACGGACGAGTCGTCGGTGGTCCCGTTGCCGAGCTGGCCGAACACGTTGCGCCCCCAGCACCACGCCCGCCCGGAACGCGTGAGGCCGCAGGTGTGGCCTCCACCGGCGGCCAGCAGCGCGAAGGAGAGGTCGGTGTCGATGCGCTCCGGCCGACGACTTCCGGTGGCAGAGCCCGTCCCGAGCGCCCCGTACTCGTTGTCGCCCCAGCACCAGCCCACGCCGCCGGCGGTGAGGCCGCATGTGTGCCGGCCGCCCGCGGCGAGGCTCACGAAGGGCGCCGGCTGGTCGACCGGCGCGGGCCGGGACCGGTCCTCCGTGGACCCGATCCCCAGCTGGCCGGCCTCGTTGGCGCCCCAGCAGCGGAGCTGTCCGCTGCTCGACAGGGCGCAGGCGTGGAACCAGCCGCTGGCGAGCTGGACGGCGTCCCGGATGCCGCTGACGGGCGTGAACTCCGAGGCGTCCGCCCCCCGTCCCGTGCCCAGCTGACCCCGATCGTTCGCGCCCCGGCAGAACACCCGGCCGGCGGCGGACCGTACACAGACGTGCTCCGCACCCACCGCCACCTCCTCGGGCCTCTCGCCGTCCGGGAGTGTCCACTCCCCGGCGAGGGCGTCAGCCCCGCGGTCCGTCGTGATCCCCCAGCACGTGATCGCGTCATCGGCCGTGATCCCGCAGACGTGCGAGATGCCGGCGGCCACGGCCCGGATGGAGTCGGCGGCTGCCGCAGCGGCGTCGGACCCCGGGCCACCGCTGCAGAGCACCGTGCCCGGCCCCGTGATCCGACACGTGTGCACGCCACCCAGCGCCCACGTCGACGTCGGGGTCGGCGTGGCCACCGGCGCGACACGTCGCGGTGCGGCGGGGGCGCTGTCGATGGCGGCGGCAGGGAAGGCGTCCTCTGTGGGCGATTCCGGTTCCGTCGGTCGTGGTCCGGTCACACCGGGGGCGGACGAGCCCGGCGCCCGGGCCGCGAAGCCGGCCGAGAAGCGAACACTGACCTCGGGCCGACCCTCGAGCGCGGCCACCACCTCCAGCGCCTCCGGGTCGGTGCCGAGCCGCCACCGGGTCGCCGCCAGCCCGGACTCCCCGGTCACCACCGATTCGAACTCCAGCGACCCGCCACCGGACTCCACCGTGAACCGGACCTCGCGTCCGACGATCGGACGCTCCTCCGCGTCCGTCACCACCACGGACAGCAGCTGTGGCAGGCGTCGGCCGGGCTCCCCGACCTGCCTGTCTCCCGACCACAGGACCAGACGGTCTCCGGTCGCGGAATCCACGGCGACCTCGCTCCCCGCGATCCTCCCCGGCCCCGGCTCCGACATCGAGCTGCTCCGGTCCCGCGGGGCGACCTGCACGTACGCCGGGAACGTCGCATCGGCGGACTCCAGGCCCCGGAACAGGAGAACCACGGCCAGGATGGCGACTCCGAGCACCAGGACCGTCGCCACACGGCCCACCGGATTCGCCGTCGGGTCTCCCAGACCGAGGAGCCGGCCGATCCTGCCCGGCCGGTCCGGGTTCGGCGCCGGCATCAGCAGGTGCGGTGTGGCGCCCGGCGGCCCCGCATCGCGTCGCCGCATGTACCACCGCCGGCCCAGGATCGACCCGAGCACCAGGACCACGGCGGACGCCGCCAGGGCCAGGACTTCGGGGACGGAGGCGGGGACGGGGAGATTCAGGCTGGACACCGGCACGAGGTTGATGAGGGGGATCGAATCGTTTCCCCAGTCGGTCGCCGCGGACACGGATACCACCTCCGGACGCGCCGGAGAACGAGTCGGCACCCGGGCGTCGCAGCTGCGGGAAGACAGGTCCAAAATACCGCGCGGCCCGGTGCGCGACAACAGAGTGCGCGTCTCTTGACACGCTATACCCGACGGGTTACCTCTACTCCGTCATATACCCGATCCCGAAAACGGGTCTGGTCAGAATCCTGGGACGTCGAGCGTTATACAGTACAGGGGCGGAGAATCCCGCCCCGTCCGGCGTTGCCGGAAACGAGAGCTCCAGGTCGGTGTGATGCCGGTGCAGTGCAGCGACAGGGGCTCCGGTCCCACCCTCTATGGAAGGAGAAGGCCAACGACGCGCGTACTCCGTTCGACCCCACTCCAACACCACCGACCCGAACGATTCCGGTTCCCAACCGGTCGGGTCCTCCACGCGCTACTGCCAGCGCCAGCGCGGCCATTGGACATGGCGCGCGTTCGCGAGTACACTCGGCCCCGTTGCGCGCGGAACCAATCACAGGAGGAGCAATGTTGATTCAGGCAAATCAGATACGTGAAGGAGGGCTGCATGCGAATTCACAGTAGGTTTGCGCACCTGCTGGGTGTCTCCCTCGCACTGGCTCTGGTCGCTGCGCCTGCAGCGGCGCAGCAGACCGGTGCGCTGGCAGGCGCCGTGACCGACACCCGCACGGGCGACCCTGTCGTCGGTGTGGCGGTCCAGGCCGTCGAGGCGAACAGGTACGTGCTCACGAACGCGGATGGACGGTTCCTGCTGCGGGACGTTCCCGTGGGCGAGCAGACCATCCGGCTGAGCAAGCTCGGCTACGGCACGATCGAGGATACGGTCACGATCACGGCCGGCACCACGACCCAGAACTTCGAGCTCTCCGAGGAAGCGATCCAGCTGGACGCGATCGTCGTGACGGGCCAGCAGATCGAGCGGCAGGCCCGCGAGATCGGCTACTCGGTGTCGACGGTGCAGGGCGAGGATCTGACCAAGGTCCGCGAGACCAACATGGTCAACTCGCTGGCCGGCCGGGCCCCCGGGGTGCAGGTCATGTCCCAGTCCGGTGACGTCGGCGCCTCCACCCGGATCGTGATCCGGGGCGTGTCGTCCCTGTCGGGCAACAACCAGCCGCTCTTCGTGGTGGACGGGACCCCGATCTACAACTCCAACATCGTGGGCGGTACGAGCCAGGACCGGCTCACCGGCGCCATCGACGTGGGGAACCGGGCCGCGGACCTGACGGCCGACGACATCGAGTCGGTCACGGTCCTGCGCGGTGCGGCCGCCGCCGCCACCTACGGGCAGCGGGCCAAGAACGGCGTGATCCTGATCACGACGAAGAAGGGCCGCTCGGTGGGTGGCTACACGATTACGGCCAGCACCACGGTACGGAGCTCGTCTCCGCTCGTGCTGCCCGACTTCCAGAACGAGTACGCGCAGGGTTCGAACGCGATCTACTCGTCCACGTCGCTGAACGGTTGGGGGCCGCAGATCGCCGGGCAGCGGGTCGAGAACATCAACGGCGACAGCATTACGCTCCAGGCGTTCCCGGACAACGTGGAGAACTTCTACGACGATGCGCTCCTGACCATTCAGAGCGCGTCCGTATCGGCCGCCGACGACAACGCGGACTTCCGTCTCGGCGTGACCTACCAGGACCAGGACGGGATCGTGCCGTCCAGCAACCAGACCCGGACGTCCATCAACCTGAACACCGGCTATCAGCTCCTGCCGGAGCTCAGCGCCCGGGTCTCCGGGTTCTACGTGAACACCGAGAGCCGCGGCCGGGCCGTGGCCGGTGGGAACAACCCGAACGTGCTGACATCGATCGTCAACGGGCTGCCCCGTACGCTGGATACCAACGAGCTCGAGAACTACAAGGACGAGTTCGGGAACCAGAACGCGATCGGAACGTTCACGAACAACCCGTACTGGGTCGTCAACGAGAACCCGTTCACCAACGAGGTGGGTCGGATCTTCGGGAACGGGAGCGTGGAGTACTCGCCCGTCGAATGGCTGAACCTGACGGGTCGCGCCGGGATCGACACGTACACCGAGGACCGGCGGAACGTCAACGCCATCGGGACCATCGGCCGTGAGACGGGCCGGCTCTCGCTGGACGTGATCCAGGAGCAGCAGCTCGACTACACGGTGCAGGCGGAGGCCAACCGGCAGCTGAACGAGGACTTCAGCCTCCGGGCCGTGCTCGGCGGGAACCTCAACGAGACCACGCAGGAGATCCAGCGGAACACCGCCCAGGATCTGACGGTCCCCGGCCTGTACAACTTCGCCAACGCGTCGGCCAACACGCCGGCGAACAGCTTCCAGCGCCGGAAGATCTACGGCGTGTACATGGACGCCACGATCGGCTTCCGTGAGTACCTGTTCCTGAACCTGACGGGACGGAACGACTGGTCATCCACGCTGCCGAAGGACAACAACTCGTTCTTCTACCCGTCGGCGAACCTGAGCTTCATCCTGACGGAGGCGCTGGACTTCGGCGACGGGCCGCTGAGCTACGCCAAGCTGCGCGCGAACTACGCGCAGGTGGGCAGCGACGAGGCGCCGTACCAGCTCGACTTCCGGTTCTTCCCGGTCTCGGGCATCTTCGGTCAGTACGGAACGGGCGTGAACTTCCCGTTCGGCGGCCGGGTCGGCTTCCAGGCGACGGACGTGATTCCGCCGCAGGACCTGAAGCCGCAGCGGCAGAACTCGTTCGAGATCGGCGGTGAGTTCCAGTTCTTCAACGGCCGTGCGGGCATCGACCTGACGTACTACGACGTACGGACGGAAGACCAGATCATCTCGATCCCGATTCCGGAGAGCACCGGCTTCGGCGCGAACCGGACGAACATCGGTGAGGTCTCCAACGAGGGGATCGAGGCCCAGCTGAACCTGACGCCGGTGTCGAATCGGCTGGTGAACTGGGACCTCCTGGTGAACTACTCGGCCAACGACAACAAGGTGGTCTCGCTCGCGCCGGGCGTGGAGGAGATCATCATCCAGAGCGCGTTCAACTCGCTCCAGGTGAAGGCGGAGCCGGGCCAGTCGTTCGGTCTGTACGGCCCCGGCTTCCTGCGGGACAGCATCTCGGGCCTGCCGATCATCGACCCGACCACGGGTCTGCGGCAGGAAGGCGACATCACCCGCCTCGGCTCCATCGATCCGGACTTCCGGGTCGGGGTCAGCAACGCGCTCACGGTAGGCGACGTGACGCTGAGCTTCCTGGTCGACTGGCGTGAGGGTGGCGTCATGTTCTCGAACACGGTGGGCTCGCTCCGGCGCCAGGGTCTGTCGGAGGAGACGGCGGTCGGCCGTGGCGGGACGTACATCGACGAGGGTGTCATCGACAACGGCGACGGGACGTTCCGTCCCAACGACGTGCCCGTGTCCAGCATGCAGGCGTTCTGGACCCGGTACGCGGATGCCGGCATCCACGAGGGCAACGTGTTCGACGCATCGAACGCGCGGCTGCGCGAGGTTCGCCTCGACTGGAGCGTGCCGCGGGACTGGCTGACGCGGACGCCGTTCGGCAGCCTGTCCGTGGGCTTCGAGGCCCGCAACCTGTGGCTCTTCTACAGGAAGGTGCCGCACATCGACCCGGAGATCGGGCTGTTCGGTTCGGCTTCGGAAGGTCAGGGCGTCGAGTGGGACGTACTGCCCTCGACCCGCTCCTTCGGGTTCAACATCCAGGCGCGCTTCTAATACGAGATGCGAGGTAATACCATGAAAACGATCAGGAACCTGCTGCTGTTGGTGTTCTTGGTCCCGATCCTGGGGGGGTGCGATGACCCCTTTGATCTGGATATCAACACCGACCCGGATGCGGCCACGGAGGTGGAGGCGGATCTCCTCTTCCCCACCGTGCTGACCCGGATTTCTTCCGTCCGCTCGATCGAGATCGGGCCCGGCCAGGCGTTCTTCACCCAGATCTGGGCGTCGAACGGCTCGGCGGGCGTGTTCATCGATCCCGAGCGGTACATCATCAGCTCATTCACCACGGGCAACAGCTGGGGCATCGTCTACAACGACGCCCTGAAGAACCTGCTGCTCGCACGCGACCAGGCGCTGGAGGAGGAGCCGGTCCGTCCCAACGTGGCGGCGCAGTCGGAGATCCTCTCGGCTTACGGCTTCTGGATGCTCACTGCGATGTGGGGCGACGTCCCCTTCACCGAGGCACTGAACGGGGACGAGTTCCCGGACCCGTCCTTCGATGAGCAGGAGGTCGTGCTCCGCGGACTGGTCGACAAGATCGATGCCGCGCTGGCACTCATCGATCCGAATGCGGGACCGGGCGTCGGGTTCGGCGACCTGGTATACGAAGGCGACATGGAGAACTGGGAGCGCTTCGGCAACTCGCTGAAGCTCCGGATCCTCATGATGATCCGGAACCAGGACCCGTCGGTGGACTCCGAGATCGCGGCGCTGCTGAACGAGCCGCTGATCCGGACCAACTCCCAGGAAGCGGCGATCCCGTTCTTCGACGCGGCCAACAACGAGAACAACGTGTGGCGGCTGAACGATCTGTTCGCCGGCTTCGTGGGCGCAGCGAACGGGAACGGCTTCATCTTCGCCGGCGAGACGCTGGTGGAGCTCATGAAGTCGCTGGACGACCCGCGTCTGTCGACGTACTTCGAGTACGCGGTGGACTTCGACGACGGCACTCCCATCACCAACGAGTACTTCGGTCAGACGGCCGGCGTGCTCAACTACGGTGATGAGACTTCCATGATCAGCCAGAACATCATCCGCCCGGACTGGCCGAGCCGGATGATCACGGCGACCGAGGTCTGGCTCTACGAGGCTGAGTTCCTGGCCGCCACGGGCGACCTGCCGGGCGCCGATGCGGCCTACGAGGCGGGCGTACAGGCCGCACTGGACTTCTTCGATGGCAAGCCGGGCGACATCCCGGAGGCTGACGAAGCGGCCTACCTCGCGTCGCTGCCGGACCTGACCGGTCTCGGCCAGGCGGCCGCCCTCGATGAGATCCGGGGGCAGCAGTACATCGAGGTGTTCGACCGGGCCCCGGAGAACTGGGTGCACTGGAAGCGGACGCACTACCCGGCCCTGCCGCTGCCGAACGAGGCGGTGCTGGGTGACATCATCCGCCGGTACCCGTACCCGCCGGACGAGCTGTCGGCGAACCCGAACGCACCGTCGCAGGTGCAGCTGGCGACGCCCATGTGGTTCGAGCCGGCCAACTAACGACTGAAGCCAGGAATAGGTAACACCATGAGAAATCTGATCATCTTGGGTGCCCTGGCGGCGGTCGGTCTGACGGCCGCAGGGTGCGAAGACATTGTCAACCCGGTCGAGGAAGCGGGGGAGTTCGCTCCACCGTACGTAGTTCTGACCAGCTCCGGGGCTGGCGTTGCGCTCGGAGGAATGACCGCGGTCATCTTCGATGCGCCGACCCGGCCGCAGGAGGACGTCGTCATCGACTACACCTTCGGCGGCGACGCAGTATACGGTGAGGACTTCGTCGTCACCGATGCCTCGGGGACGCCACTGAGCGGTGTGACCTCCTCCGGAGGGACCATCACGATCGAGGCGAGCCCGGATGCCGAGGCGCCGGAGGACACCATCTACCTGTCGGTCCCCACGGACGCGACGGTGGGTGCGGAGGCCGAAGTCCAGATTGCGAGCGCGAGTCTCGCATCCGGTGGGGCCGTGACGGTGGGGCGGCTGGATTCCCCCACGACGTTCACGCTCGCGATTACCGCGATCCCCACGGGGACGTACACCGGAGCGCTGACCGGGGATCTCGGCACCGGCACGGTCTCGATCGATGTCACGGTCGACCCGGTCACCATCTCAGGAACGGAGTACGAGTTCCGGATGGACGACTTCGCCGTAGGCATTTTCGGTGAGCCGATCGACTGGGCGTTCAACGTCCTCGGCGACGGTACGATGGAGTTCTCCCCGACCTCGCCGAGTGCCCCGGACGTCACGGCCAACATCACCGGGACGTACGACTTCAACACGAGCACGATGAGCTTCGATACGGAGCTCACGTGCTGCGGCGGCGCCGGTCTGACGTGGACGCAGGTGCTGACGTTGGAGTAGGGCCGCAAGGCCAGGAGCAGGACGCTTGAAGGGGCGGGGGCGGCGAAGCATGCCGCCCCCGCTTCATTTTCTGCATGCATTGCATGTCACGAACGCAGGGATTGCCGCGTTCCCGGTGTGAAGGGAGGGAGCACCGTGAGACACTCCATGCCATACCGGATCGGGGCGCTGGCCGCAGTCCTGGCGATGGTTTTCATACCGGCGGCCCTTGCGGCCCAGGTGATCCGGGGCCGGGTGGTGGCCGAGGACACCCGGGAAGCGCTGCGGGGCGCGGAGGTCCGGGCGCTGGGCCCGGAGGGCGTGGTCGGCCGGGTCCTCAGCGGCGAGGAAGGCGAGTTCCGGCTGGCGCTCCCCGGTCCCGGTGAGTGGCGGATCACGGCGGAGCTCCTCGGCTACGGGACGCTGCCCGAGCAGGCGGTTACAGTGGGCCCGGCCGAGGAGCTCACGGTGGAGCTCCGGATGGCGGTCCGGCCGCTGGAGATCGATGAGGCGCTGGTGGTGGTGGCCAAGCGCGCACACGTGAACATGGCCATCCAGCAGTACAACCGGCGGAGGGAGCACGGGGAGCAGACGGGGATGGGCTACTTCATCTACGGGGAGGACCTGGAGAGACGAGGCTCGATGCGCCCGACGGACGTGCTCCGCTCGGTGCCGGGACTGCACACCGCCTACGCCGGGTCCGGAGCCGGCCAGATCGTGCGGATGCGGGCCGGGTGCGTGCCCGCCGTCTACCTGGACGGGATGCACCTGAACCGGATGAGCTGGCGCGAATCGCTGGACAACCACGTCAGCACCCGGGAGATCGAGGGGATCGAGGTGTATCGCGGCCCGACGGGCGTCGACGGGTTCTCCGACCCGGAAGGGTGCGGACTCGTGATGGTGTGGACGAAGAACGAGGCCGTGGAGGACGGGGGCAGGTTCAGCCTCGTCCGCTGGGCCGTGGGGCTCGGGCTCATTGTCGGAATCCTCTCAATGCGCTAACCTCTGCGGGTAGGAGGCAGTCCGCATCACCGGAGAATCGACTCGAACGAAATCGTGCAAGGAGAAGCAGCTGTGAGATACGTGAAGGGATCGCTGTTCATCGCGCTCGTGCTGTTCGGCCTCGGCGCCTGTGCGAGCAGCCGCTCCATGGAGGAGGGGGCGAGCGGCTCCGAGGTCGGGGTGATGGTGGAGAACAACGCCGTGCCGCCCGCCGCCCTGACCATCTGGATGGTGAAGGACAACGGCATGCGGCAGCGGCTCGGGACCGTGAGGCCCAACGGGACGGAGCGCTACCGGTACAACGTGCCGGGCATCGGTGAGTACCGCCTCGTGGGCACCGCGCGCATCGGCCAGGACGTGTCCTCCCAGTACTTCACCCTCAGCGACAACTCCCAGAGCGTCACCTGGGATATCGCTGCCAACTCCGTGGTGGTCCGCTGACCCCTTCCTGAAGGGGTAGAGGCCGAACCCCGGCGGGTCCGGCCGCAGACCTCCGCACAGCGGGTTCGGGGGCGGTCATCCGTGCACGTTCGGGTGACCGCCCCTGCCCGTTCATGGCGGTACCGCAGCGCTGACGTCTACCGGAACCCGCTGTCAGGATACACGCTCGCCGGGTTCCAGAAGAGCCATTCTTCGAGCCCGGCATCCTCCACTGCGCGGATCTGGTCCAGCATCTCGGCGGCGCCGTAGACCGTGCTCCCCTCGGTGAAGGCCTGCAGCCACGGGCGTACGGTGGCACGGGGAGTACCGATCCGGTCCATGCGCGCCACGGCGCTGTCCAGCGCCGCGCGCACCGTCAGATAAGGCTCGGCGTCGGGGTCCGGCAGCCCGAAGTTGCCGGGCCAGTAGAGCGCGGGATAGACCATCGGGAGAATCACGTCCGTGACCTGGACCAGCCGGTCCCAGTCCTGCCCGATGACCGCCACGTCGGTACCGGTGATCACCCGGCCGAAGACGTCGGCGGTGATGGGAGCGTCGAAGTCGGAGAGCGCCACTCTCGAGGCGGTGATGAAGTCCTGGATTCCCGCCACCGTCGAGCGTCCGTCCCGGGCCGGGAAGACCATCCCGGCACGGATCGAGTCGCTGACGTCGGGGAACCGCACGTAGTCCCACTGGATCTCCGCGAACCCCGCAGCCAACGCCTCTCGTGCCAGGTCGATGTTGTACGCCCCGACCTCGGCGTTGTACGGATCGACCCACGGCCGCCCGTTCTCGGGATCGCGCCATACGCCGCCGTCCGCGGTCCGGATCGCCAGGTCCGGGCGCGCTTCGGCCAGCACGGGGTCCCTGAACACGACGATGCGGGCGATCGGGTAGATGCCGTGGTCCCGCAGGGCCTGCAGCACCGCCTCGAGGTCGGGGATGTAGCCCCGGGCCGATCCGACCTGGCTCACGAGGGGGACCCGGCTCGCGTAGCTCACCTCTCCCCGCTCCTTGACGTCGATGACCAAGGTGTTCAGGACGGACGAGTCGGCGAGCTCGAGGAGGCGGGCGAGGTGGCCCGCATTCCCCGCGGCCTGCGCGTTGACGTAGATGCCCTGCACCACCGCCGGACGGGCCACGGGCTCGACGCGA
>JBPRGE010000168.1:0-1047 GCA_051418035.1 Candidatus Longimicrobiales bacterium M2_2A_002 | reverse complement strand
GCCGGCGGGCCACCGGCCGTCGACCTTCCACCAGGGGCTCATGGACCGGACGCGTGCGTAATCCGTTCCCGCCACGACCACCGGCTGTTGGCCGGTCTCCGCGACCAGGTAGACGAAGGGGGCGTAGTCGACGACGCCCGGGACGTCGGCCAGAGCGGTCAGCTTCCGGGCGTCGATTCCGCCGGCACCCCCGGCCGTCCCCGGGATGGATGACGGAGTGACTGCACCGGCCGGCCGCACCATGATGTTGGCTCCGTAGGCCCGCAGTTCGCGTCCCGCCTGGGCTCGGACACCGGACGAGAGCTGGACCAGCGTGGAAACGAGGGCCGCGGCCAGGGCGACGGCGAGACCGGCGACGGCCAGCCTTCCGGGGCGGAAGCCGAGGGATCGCGCCACGATACGCCAGAACACCGTCACACCTCCCGGAGGAGTTCGGAGGGATCGAGGCGCATCGCCCGGCGAACGGGCAACGCGCTGCCCGCCAGCGCCACGGCCACGGTGATGGCGAGGACCACGGGCAGGAGCACGGGCGGAACCGCGGCGGAGGTGGAGAACACCTGTCTCGCAATGACCTCGGCCATCCCGAGGCCGGCGGCATAGCCGACCGCCCCGCCGATCAGGCCGGTGAGGCCCGCGTAGGTCAGGAAGATCAGGCCGATCTGTTGGGGATCGGCGCCGATGGCCTTCATGAGGCCGATCTCACCCCGGCGCTCGAGCACCGTGGCGGTCATGGCCGCCATGACCCCGAGGGCCGCCGTCACCAGGACGACCCCCGTGAGGATGGCCACGAGGAGCCCGACCCGGGTGAGGAACGCTCCCTCGGCCTCCGCGATGCGCCGGATCGGTCGGGCCGTTGCGTCGGGGATTACTTCCTCGATCTGGGTCGTGACCGCGCCCATGACCGGGGAGCAGTACCAGGTCTCGTACTGCTCGGGCGTCATTTCTGACGGGTCCAGCCCCCGGAGATCGGGCCGCAGCTTGCTGTCCGGCTCCACCAGGGCGCTCACCATGACGCGGTCGGCCCCCCTATCGAGTCCGAGAAGCGAC
>JBPRGE010000167.1:0-9673 GCA_051418035.1 Candidatus Longimicrobiales bacterium M2_2A_002 | reverse complement strand
ATCTACCTCCTGATCCACTGGCTCGAGCGGAAGTGGGGCGTCCATTTCGCGAAGGGCGGCACCGGGGCGATCATCGATGGGCTGGTCCGGCTCCTGCGCGATCTCGATGTCGACGTGCGCTTCTCCTCGCCCGTGGCGGAGATCCTGACCCGCTCCGGTCGGGTGACCGGCGTGCGGACCGAGGACGGGACGGAGGTCCCGGCCGACGTGGTGGTCAGCAACGCCGACCCGTCGTTCGTCTACCGGCACATGCTCCCGGCGAGTGCCGCGCCGAAGGGCCGGCGCAAGGCGAAGCGGATGCGGCAGTCCATGAGCCTGTTCGTCGGCTATTTCGGCACCGACCGGGTCTATGACGACCTGGCGCACCACACGATCATCCTGGGCCCCCGCTACGAGGGGCTGCTCAAGGACATCTTCCGGCGGAAGGTCCTGGCCGACGACTTCTCCCTCTACCTGCACGCGCCCGCCCGGACGGACCCGGGAATGGCTCCCGCCGGGAAGGATGCCTTCTATGTCCTCTCTCCCGTCCCGAACAACACGGGCGACGTGGACTGGAGCCGGGAGGCCGATCCGTACCTCGACCGGATCCTGGAGGTCCTGGAGCGGCGCGCCATGCCGGGGCTGACCGACCATGTCGTAACCCGGAGCCACATGACGCCTGACGACTTCGAGACGACGCTCCGCTCCGTCGACGGCGCCGCGTTCGGGCCGGAGCCGATCCTGACCCAGTCGGCGTGGTTCCGCTACCACAACCGGGCGCCGGACGTGGATGGGCTCTTCTTCGTGGGAGCCGGCGTGCACCCGGGCGCTGGCGTTCCCGGCGTCCTGTCGTCGGCGAAGGTGCTGGAGCGGCTGCTGTCGGACCCCGCCCACCCCGTGGCGGTCCCCAAGCCTCGGACGGTGGCCGGCCAGGCGTCGGCCGTGCGCTGAGATCCGTACGCTTTTCCGACAGTGAGCAAAAAGTTGGGAGTTTCCCGGTCGGATCGACCCGCTCGCCCGCGGGCTGGGGAGGGGCGGGGCCCGCGGCACCACACTTGATCATACCATGAGGGGCGCATTGCGCGCTGTCGTCCGCGGCTGGACTCCAGGGAGACTGATGAACATGAAGGCGCACAGACAGGGAATGACGATGGTTGAGCTGCTCTTCGTGCTCATCCTCGTCGGCGTCATCCTCGCCGTGGCGACCCGGGAGACGGGCCGGCTGACCGACCAGCGGGCCGCGACCAATGCCCGGGACGCGGTCGTGACCACCGCGCTCGTGGCCCGGTCCAACGCCATGGAGCGGGGTCGTCCCGTGTACCTGTGGGTCCGTCCCGACAGCGGCTGGGTCCGGGTGGGCGTCGACACCGATACGCTGTATCAGGAGGTCCGGATGAGCGATTACAGCGTGACGATGCTGGGCAATGAGCTGGACCTGTGCTACACGCCTCGCGGGTACGCCGCCGCGGGGTGCTCGACCGTCAGCTCCCCCGTGCGGTTGGGGTTCCGCCGGGGCGGCCAGACGGAGCAGCTCATGGTCATGCCACTGGGGCAGATGCGGGGGATCCAGTGAACCGGGACGGGATGGGGCTGATCGAGGTGATCGTCGGGATGATCATCCTGACGGTCGGTGTCCTGGCGATGGTCGCTTCCACGACCTTCGTCCAGATGCAGCTCTGGTCCGCGGACATGCGGACCGAGCGGAGCGTCGCCCGGCAGCAGGTGGTGGAAGCGCTCCGGTCGGAGCCGTTCGACAGCATCACGACCCGGTCCCAGGGTGATGCCGTGACGCAGGGCAGCTACGCGCTCTGGTGGGATGCCACGTCGCTGCGCTGGGAGCTCAAGGAAGTCCAGGTGTACACGGAGGGCCCGGCCGTCGTGAACGGCAAGCGTCTGACCGGAGTCGTCGACACCATGACCTTCAGGATCGCGAGGCTGATCCAATGAGTGCGCGTCGAGAAGGCTTCACGCTCATCGAGCTCCTCCTCGTGCTGGTTCTCGGGGCCATCATCCTGGGCGCCGCGGTCGAGACGCTGATCCGTCAGGACGAGGCGTATACGTTCTACAACGCCAAGACCCAGGCGCAGCAGGACACCCGGACGGGGGTCGACCTCCTGGCGACGGAGCTCCGGGAGCTGAGCACCACCGGCGCCGACCTGATGATGGCCACGCCCGACTCCATGCGATTCCGCGCACTGCGGAAGTTCGGGCTGCTCTGCGACAAGGACAAATGGGCGAAGCGCCTGGTCGTGGCCCAGCTCGGGATGGAGCCGTTCGAGTCCGGCGACAGCCTCCTGATCTACGTCGACGGCGACTCGCTGAAGGCACGGGACGACGAATGGCAGGTCGACCACGTCCAGAACACCAGCACATCGATCGCGTGCGCCACCACCCTCGGGATCAACCTGGCCGGGCTCATGCCCAGCGCCGACCTGATCCAGCTGACTACCGGGATGGCGCTCCGCTACGACTCCGTCTACCCGGGGGCGCCGGTCCGGTCGTTCGAGACGCTCACGTACAGGAAGGCCACGTGGAACAGCATCGACCTGCTGGCCAGGGTCCAGGGCGGAACCGTGGCTCCGCTCGTCGGCCCGCTGGCCGCCGCGGACGGGTTCGTCCTGCAGTACTACGACGCCTTCGGCAACGAGCTCACGTCGTTCCCGCTCAGCGCGGCGGACCGGGCGGCCGTCGCCCGGATCCGGGTCCGGCTGAACGCGGTCCGTCGGACCGGCGGCGGGGAGACGTACAACGACGTGTTGACCACGGACGTGTATCTCCGGGGCGCCTGAGCCCGGGTAATGGAGGTCTGATGCGATTCGAGACGAGAGACGGCTTCGCGCTGCCCGCGGCCCTGTTGGCGCTGCTCATCATCGCTGCGCTGGTCACCGGAGGGGCCTACAGGGCCATGATGGAGGACCGGTCCAGCGCGAGCGTCGACTTCGGCCAGCTGGCGTTCCACGCCGCCGAGCGGGGTCTCCAGGACTTCCTGGGCACGAAGAAGCGGCCCTACTTCGAGGACAGCGTCGGCGTGGTCGGGGCCGTGGACACCATCGGTCCGGTCACCTTCGCCCTGGGCGACGCCAACGCCCGCTACACGCTGCACGTGCAGCGCGTCGCTACGCGGCTCTTCAAGGTCGACTCGGAGGGCGAGATCACGTCGGGCGGCCGCCACGCCGGGGCCACGCGTCGCCTCTCCGAGATGATGCGCATCGCGTACACGTACGTCCCGAAGGACCGGGCCATGACCACCCAGGACGAGGTCCGGATCCGGGGGAACTCGCTGATCAGCGGCACCGACTCGGTCCCGGGCGGCTGGGCCGACTGCACCAGCCTGGGCGAGAAGACGGGCGTGCTGTCGGCGGACACGACCACCATCGACATCCCGCCGGGCGGCGGGCCCTCGGGCGGTGTCACGGGCAACCCGAAGTGGGACCAGGACGCCACCATGGACTCGACCGAGTTCGCCGAGTACGGCGACATGGTCCTCGACGACCTGAAGCTGATGGCCGAGAAGGTGTACCCGGCGGGCGGCACCTACAATGGCATGGCCCCGGTCGCCAGCGGCGGCGTATGCGACAAGAGCGTGCAGGACAACTGGGGCGACCCCCTCGATCCCACGAGCGCCTGTCACTACTACTGGCCGATCATCTACTCGACCGGCGACATGCACGTCAGCAGCGGCGTCGGGCAGGGGATCCTGATCGTCGATGGCGATCTCGTGATCACCGGTGACTTCGAGTTCTACGGGCTGGTGTTCGTCTACGGCTCCTTCCGCACCAGCGGTACGGGGAACAAGGTCAACGGGTCGGTCAACATCCTGGGCAGCAGCGCCTACGACTCCAACCTGGCGCTGACCGGGTCGGGGAACACCGAGGTCTACCTCTCGAGCTGCGCCATCGAGCGGGCCCACCGATACAATGACCGGTTCGCCCGTCCGATCCCGCTGGGCGAGCGCCGCTTCGTGGACCTCTCGGGGATCGGCGAGTTCTGACTGTCGGCTGGACCCTCGAAGCGATTTCGGACATATTCCATCTTCCTGAACCGACCGAGACACCCCCACCGTCCAGGAGGCCGGTCCATGAAGCTCCGCGACATCCTTCGCACCAAGGGCAGCGACGTCATCCAGATCGATCCCGACCAGCCCGTGATCGATGCGGTGCGGGTCCTCTCCGAGCACCGGATCGGCTGCCTGGTCGTCACCCACGACGCCGAGATCCGTGGCGTGGTGAGCGAGCGGGATATCATGAACCTCATGGCCGCCAGGCCGAACGCCCTGGCCGACACGCGGGTCTCCGACATCATGACGACCGACGTCATCGTCGCGGTCCTGGAGGACGACCTCGACTACGTCATGAACATCATGACGAACAACAAGATCCGGCACCTGCCGATCGTCGACGACGGCGAGCTCGCCGGGATCGTCTCCATCGGCGATGTCGTGAACGAGGTCCGGCGCAGCGTCGAGTCGGAGAACCGCCACCTGAAGGACTACATCCAGGGCGCCGCGACCTGACCCGAGGCGAGCCCCGAGCCTGACGAGCGACGAAGCCGGCCGTTCCACGACGAACCCGCCCCACCCCCGCCGCGAGGGAGCGCAGCGACCGAGCCCGCCGGCGGCTCCGCCGCCACATTGAGCCCGCCCCACGCCCGCCCTTACATTCCCGGCATGTCAGCGTCCACACAGCACCTCATCGAGCTCGTCCACTCGGCCGTCATCGGGAGCCTGGAGTCCATCGAGACGCCGTACGGCGAGCGTCGGATCACCTATGCCGACTACACGGCGTCCGGCCGGTCCCTGTCGTTCATCGAGGACTTCATCCGCCGTGAGGTCCTCCCGCTCTACGCGAACACGCATTCGGAGACGTCGGGCACGGGTCGCCAGACCACGCGGTTCCGGGAGGAGGCCCGCTCGATCATCAAGGAGGTGGCCGGAGCGGGGCCCCGGGACGCGCTGATCTTCACCGGCTCGGGGGCGACGGGCGCGGTCCACACGCTGATCGAGGTTCTGAATCTCTGCCTGCCGAGCGACCTGGCGGAGCGGTACGCGCTCCTGGACGGGATCCCGGAGGACGAGCGCCCCGTCGTCTTCATCGGGCCCTACGAGCACCACAGCAACGAGCTGCCGTGGCGGGAGTCCATCGCCGATGTGGTGGTCATCCACGAGGACGCGGCCGGCCGGATCGATCTCGAGGAGCTCGAGGAGCGGCTCGAGGAGTACGGCGACCGGGAGCTCCTGATCGGGAGCTTCTCGGCCGCTTCCAACGTCACCGGTGTGCTCTCGGACACCGACGTCATCTCGAAGCTCCTGCACCGGCGTGGCGCGCTGAGCTTCTGGGACTTCGCCGCCGCCGCGCCGTACGTCGACATCGCCATGAACGGCGGCGAAGACCCCCTCGACTACAAGGACGCCGTCTTCATCTCGCCCCACAAGTTCGTGGGCGGCCCCGGCACGCCGGGGATCCTGCTGGCGAAGCGCGGGCTCTTCCGCAACCGGGTCCCGAACCGGCCGGGCGGGGGCACCGTCGACTTCGTCACCGAGCACATGCACCGGTACAGCCAGGACCCGGAGCTCCGGGAGGAGGGCGGCACACCGGCGATCATCGAATCGATCCGGGCGGGTCTCGTCTTCCAGCTCAAGGACGCGGTGGGCGCCGGAGTGATCCACGAGCGGGAGTCCCGCTACACCCGGCGGGCCATCGAGCGGTGGGAGCGGAACCCGGCCCTCGACGTCCTGGGCCCCCACGAGGCGCCCCGGCTCGCAATCCTCTCGTTCACCGTCCGATACGACGACGGCCGCTACCTCCACCACGACCTCGTCACCGCGCTCCTGAACGACCTCTTCGGGATCCAGGCCCGCGGCGGCTGCTCGTGCGCCGGCCCCTACGGCGCCCGACTGCTGGGGATCGATGGCGACCAGCTCGATGCCCACGTCCGCAAGATCGAGGAGGGGTGCCGGGGCCTGAAGCCGGGCTGGACGCGCGTGGGGTTCAACTACTTCATCGCCGAGGAGGAGGCCGACTTCATCCTCCGCGCCGTCGACTGGGTGGCGAGCCACGGCTGGAAGCTGCTCCCCTACTACGAGTTCGACGAGGTCACCGGCGAGTGGCGCCATCAGGACTGGAGGGCCCACGCCCCCATGAGCCTCCACGATGTCTCCTACGACGACGGCGAGATGACCTTCCGCTCACGCCACAGCCGCGCGGATGCCTCCCCGTTCGAAGGGTACTTCGAGGAGGCCGAGGCCATCCGCCGGAAGGCCGAGACCGAGGTTCCCGCCATGGAGCTGGGCCCCATGTCCCTCGAGCCCGACTTCGAGCGCATGCGCTGGTTCCCCCTCGCCGACGAGGTGGTCGAGCGGATGCGGGGAGAGAAGCGAGAGTCTAGAGTCGGAGTCTAGAGTCGGAGTCAGGAGTCAGGAGGCAGGAGCAGGAGCGGCCGGGGTCGGCGGGCTGGCGATTGCGCGTGTCGCGGGACAGGACCGACAGCATCCGGACGATCTCGTCCGCGATCTCCCTGATCCGAGCGCGGTCCTCGGGGGTTCCGACGTCCGGGCGCTCCGCCAGGTCCATCAGCGCGGCGCATTCGAGCGTCTCTCGCTTCTCGACTCTCGCCTCTGAATTCTCACCCCTCGCGCTTCGCCCGCTCCCAGATCTCGTCGAACTCCGCGACCAGTCGGCGTCGGTCGGCGGCCAGCTCGGCTCGCCAGTCGGGACGCGTGACCAGGCGGAAGAAGAGTCGGACGTCCTCGATCAGCTGCTGGGACCGGCGTTTCCAGTAGATCCCGAGGGCCCCCAGCGGCCAGAGCAGCACGCTCGCGACCGCCGCGGCGGCGGGGCCGAGCCACCACCAGGCGAGCGCCACCAGCAAAGCCCACGAGAGCGGGTACGCCAGGAGCGCCGCTCCGAGCTTGTAGGTGGCGATGGTGTCCTCTCGCGGCGGGTCGATCCGTCGGACCAGGAGCCGGGTCAGGCGATACGGCGGCGCCCAGAGCACCATCCCGGCCACGCCGGGGACGAAGGTCAGGAGCAGGAGCAGGACCTTGCGGGTCGAGTACCGGATGGCGTCGCCCAGGGTGTACGCCGGCGGCGCCTCGCCCTCCCCGGCGCGGATCACCGCCAGCCGCCGCTGATGCCGGCGGACGGCCCGGGCGAGCCGCGCGTGGCGCTCCGGGTCGTGCTCCCGCAGCCAGCCGAGGCCGCGGGCGAAGGCCTGGAGCCGGGGCAGCCGCTCGGCCAGCTCCGGCCGCTCCCGCCACCCGGCCAGCGTCTTTTCCGCGGCCCAGAGCCGCTCCGCCGTCTCGATCAGTCCGCGATCCTCGCGTTCGGCCAGGTTCAGCGTGACGGTCGTCATGCGACGACCGATCTCCGCCGTCAGCTCCCGGACCGCCGCCTGCTCGTCGGTCTCGTACGCCGCGCGCCAGTCGTCCACCCGGATCACGTCGCCGACACGGGCCACCGCCCGGCTCCGGTACAAGGTCTTCTGCCGCGAGTACGTCAGCCCCACGGGCACGATCAGGAGCCCGAGCTCCCAGCCCGCAGCCTCCTCGGCGCCCAGCGCGATCCGGGCCGCGCCCGTCTTCAGCGGCTGCAGCTGCGGTTCGTTGTGGCTGATCCCTTCCGGATAGATCTGCACGGCCTCGCCTCGCCCCAGGGCGTCGATGGCCGCCCGGAACGTGTCCTCGTTCCGGTCCATGAGGTCGGGGTGGTCCTCCCGCCGGTAGACGGGCAGCCCGTTCATCGCCCGGAGCAGCAGCCCGACGCCCGGCTGCTCGAAGAGCGGCGCCTTCGCCAGCGGCCGGGTCGACCGGCCCGCGATCCTGAAGATGACCAGCGGGTCGAGGAGGCTGTTCGGGTGATTCGCCACCACCAGGACGGGGCCGTCGGGCAGCGCCGGCCCGACCCGCTCGATGTGGTGGAACGCGCCGGCGGCGCGACCCAGGAACCGGGTGACCACCGAGGGGAGGAGTCGCACGGCCCGCCTCCGGCGGCTACGGCCCCGGCCCGGCGGGCCGCCCGCCGGCCACCGCGAGTGGCCCGCAGCCCGCCCCGCGCTGCCGGCCCGTCACGGCGCCGCCACCGGCCCTGCACCATCGGTCGGGCCGGACCCGTCGGACGCCGTCGGGATGTACGATTCCGCCACCCGGATCCCCTCGGCCTCGTCGACCCGGAGCAGGATCAGGAGTCCCACCACGAAGAAGACGATGATCGAGCCCATGGCGACCCGATGGCTCGCGGTCAGCGTCAGCAGCAGGCCGTACACGAACGGGCCCGCCACCGAAGAGAGCTTGCCGCTGAACGCGAAGAAGCCGAAGAACTCCGACTGCTTGCTGTCGGGCACGAACCGGGCGAGGAGGCTCCGGCTGGCCGACTGGTTCGGTCCGACCATCAGCCCGATCAGGACGGCGGCCACCCAGAACGCCGTCACGGACGTGGCCAGAGAGCCGATGGCCGTGGCGATCACCAGCACGACCAGCGTGATCATTATGGTCCGCTTGCCGCCGATCCGGTCATCCACGAACCCGAACACCGCCGCGCCCACGCCGGCCGCCACGTTGATGGTGATCCCCATGATCAGCACCTGCCCGAAGTCCATCCCGAGCGTGGCGCCCACGTAGATGGAGGCCATGGCGAAGATCGTGGTCAGCCCGTCGTTGTAGATGAGGCGGGCGAGGAGCAGCTTCGCGGCCTCGCCGAAGGTCCGGAGGTGCCGGAACGTGTCGGCCACGCGGCGGAACCCGATGGCCGCGTACTCCGCCGCCGACGCCCGGCGCCGCTCCGCCCGCTCCGTGACCCAGACGAAGATCGGGATCGAGAAGAGCGCGTACCACCCGGCTACCAGCAGCGTGCTCGCCCGGATGTTCAGGTACTCGGTCTCGGGGACCCAGCCCGAGTACATCCCGAGCCCGAGCGCCAGCGCCAGCAGTCCGCCCAGGTAGCCGAGTCCCCAGGCCAGCCCGCTCACCCGCCCCATGGTCTTCCGGGTCGAGATCTCCGGCAGGAACCCGTTGTAGAAGACCTGCGCTCCCTCGAACCCGACGTTCGCGATGATGAACACGGCGCCCGCCCAGAGCGCGTCGCCGGGCCCCGCGAAGAAGAGCAGCGCCGTGAAGACGACGGACTGGGCGGTCGCGATGAGGAGAAACAGCTTCTTGCGGCCCGAGTGGTCGGCGATGGCGCCGAGCACCGGCATGAGCAGCGCCACCGTGATCGCCGAGATATTGACCGCCCGGGTCCAGAGCACCGCGCCGCGCAGCGGGTCATCGGACACCACCTCCGCGTAGTACCGGCTGAAGATGAACGTGACGATCAGCGTCGTGAACGCCGAGTTGGCGAAGTCGTAGAGCGACCAGCTGACGACCTCACGTCGCTCGATGGGTGGCATGGGGCGGCTCCACCGGGAGGGGATTCTGCTCCGACCGCTTCAGGATAGGCCGCGGCGCGGGCGCGGTAAAGAGCGCCCCCCCACCTCCGCGTCTTGCGGGGCCGGACCGATGAAGTTCGTTTACAGCCATTAACCAAAAGCCGCGGCTTGGCGAGCCGGGCCGCGCTGCAGTGTTCCAGCCCACGACCGGACGGACCCATGAGGCACACGCACCTTCTCCTCGCCGCGCTCGTCCTGGCCGGCTGCCAGGCCGAGGAGGCGGATACCGCCGCCACCTCCGACGGACTTTCCGCGTTCGCACCGCTCCCGACGG
>JBPRGE010000166.1:0-1567 GCA_051418035.1 Candidatus Longimicrobiales bacterium M2_2A_002 | reverse complement strand
CGCCCGCGCCACCCGCGGCGCTCCCGCCTTCGGATATCCACTCCGCCGCACCCGCTCCGCGTTCTCACCGTGGGCCGTGTGTCGTGTGCCCCGCGCCGTGTGCCGCCGGCCTCGAGCCGCAGGCGCGCGCCCGCGCCCGCGGCCGAGCCCGCTACCGCCCGATCTCTCGCCCCGCCCGCATGTTGAACTGCCCGAACAGCCCCAGCCGGAACTGGCTGGATCCGACCTGCGTGCCGATGAACGTCCGCCGATCGACATAGCTGATCTGGAGCCCGATGTCCATTCGGGCGATCAGCGTCGACGCGCTCACGTACACGCGCCGGTTCAGGTAGTCCACGAACGGCGTCGGCGTCGACAGCCCGGGCTCGGGGCCGGTCCGGCGCACCTGCCGCTCCTGCTCGTAGTCGTACGTGACGGACAGCCGGATCGGCTCGGCGAGCCGGTCGCCGAGGCCGCCGGGCAGCTCCACCCGGCCGCTCAGGTCCACCGAGTGCGACGAGGCGTCCTGCTCCGTCGTCCCCGTCGGGTCCCGGCCATCGCCGGCGGTCCGGGTCCCGAGGTAGGCCAGCGCCATGGAGCCGGGGAAATCGAACCGGAGCTCCACGGGGATCGTCGTCTCGTCGAGGCTCCGGACCCGCGTGACCTGGCCCAGCAGCGTGGTGGCCCGCTCGCTCCGGACGTAGCCGGTGGAGACCGACCATCGCTGCAGGACCGGCTCGAGGAAAGCCGGCAGCGGGACGTCCTGCCACGAGACCTGGACGCTGGGCCACGACCGCTCGAGCTGGCTCCGGTCGCCGACCCGCAGGTCGAAGACCCGGACATCGGACTCCGAGTAGCCCACGTCCACCGAGGCGGACGACCCGATCCGGACCCCGGACCGGGCCCGGAACGCGTCGCGCCGGAGCGCAATGGCGGCGGTGTCGCCATCGAGGAACCGCAGCTCGGCCACTGTCCCGATCCCCAGCTGGTACCCCAGTCCCGGGTCGGCCAGGTCGCGGTCGAACCGCGAGCCGAGCTCGTCGGTCCAGCTCAGCTCCACCGGCTTGAGCGGGCTGATCGCCGCGAGCCCCGCACGGACGATGGGGCCCGGCGCCGGTGCAGCCGCCCGGGCCGCGGCCGGCAGGTCGAAGATCAGCGCCCGGCTCAGGCGGCGGTCGGTGTTGAACGTGTTCAGCAGCCGGGCCACCTCCCCGCTGCCGCTCTCCACCAGCGCCACGTGGGACGGGTCGCGCCGGAGCCCGTACCGGCTGGTCCACCCCAGCGACGGCCGGAGCCAGTCGGCGATCACCGGCCGGTATGCGGCCTCGGCGGTCATGACCCGGCTCCGCTCCCACCCCACCGCCACGCCCGCCACGTCGGTCCGGGCCCGGCGGAGCGCCTGCCGCTGGGTCGCGATCTCGGTCGCCCGCTCCGGCTCCAGGAGGTCGCGACCGGTGACCACGCCGACCCGCGCGGTGAGCGACTCCAGCGGTCGCAGCGCCACCCGGGCGCCGCTCTCCAGTGTCCGGCGCGGCGACTCGATGGGGTCGACGTCCGCGTCGATCCCGGAGACGAGGACCCGGCCGTA
>JBPRGE010000165.1:0-1077 GCA_051418035.1 Candidatus Longimicrobiales bacterium M2_2A_002 | reverse complement strand
AGAACGCGCTGGCCACCATCGAGCGGGTGAAGGCTAAGCTGGCGGAGATCGAGTCCGGGATGCCCGAGGGCATCACCGTCACGGCGGTCTACGACCGGTCGGGGCTGATCCTGGACGCCATCGACACGCTGAAGGAGAAGCTGCTCGAAGAGTCACTCATCGTGGCGCTGGTCTCGATCCTCTTCCTCTTCCACGCCCGGAGCGCGCTGGTGGCGATCCTGACGCTCCCGGTGGGGATCCTGATGGCCTTCATCGCCATGCGGGCACTGGGGCTGGGCGCCGACATCATGAGCCTGGGCGGGATCGCCATCGCCATCGGCGCCATGATCGACGCGGCTATCGTCATGATCGAGAACATGCACAAGCACCTCGAGCGGGCGGTGGAGGCGAAGCGGGACAAGCTGGTGGCCGAGGGCCAGGAGGTCCCGGGCGGCGACAGGCTGCACACCGGGATCCTGACCGCGCGCGAGCGGTGGGCCGTGGTGGTGGAGAGCTCGAAGGAGGTGGGCCCCGCCCTCTTCTTCAGCCTGCTGATCATCACCGTGAGCTTCCTCCCGGTCTTCGCCCTGGAAGCCCAGGAGGGCCGGATGTTCAAGCCGCTGGCGTGGACCAAGACGCTGGCCATGGCCGCCGCAGCGCTGCTCTCGGTGACGCTGGTCCCCGTGGCCATGGGGCTCTTCGTCCGGGGCCGGATCCACAAGGAGGAGAAGAACCCCATCTCCCGGGGGCTGACGAAGGTCTACCGACCCGTGCTGGACTTCGTCCTGCTCCGGCGGGGCCCGGTCATCGCCGGCGCCATCGCGGTGCTCCTGCTCACGTTCATCCCGTTCAGCCGGATCGGGAGCGAGTTCATGCCGCCGCTGAATGAGGGGACGATCCTCTACATGCCCACCACGCTGCCGGGGATCAGCGTGGCCACGGTCCGGCAGACGCTCATCAAGCAGGACAGCATCCTGTACTCGTTCCCGGAGGTCGAGAGCGTGTTCGGGAAGGCCGGGCGGGCCACCACGGCCACGGACCCGGCGCCGCTGGCCATGTTCGAGACCACCATCGTGCTCAAGCCCGAGGACGAGTGGC
>JBPRGE010000164.1:0-7995 GCA_051418035.1 Candidatus Longimicrobiales bacterium M2_2A_002 | reverse complement strand
GGCGGGATCCCGGACAGGCGCTTGCCCACGTCCATGCCGTGGCCGATCCCGTGACGGGCCATCAACTGCACCCCGCCGGCGGCCGGTGCCTCACTGCCACCGGATACCGCCTCGGCCATACTCGTGGCCACACCGATCTCGGTCCGCCCGGCAGGCAGCGTCTCCGGCCCATCGAACATGGCCACGGGGATGCAAGCGGCCCCGGCGGAGACCGCCAGGGCCGTCAGTGCAGCGATTCGAATTGCGTTGGGCAAGGGCTCCTGACGTCGGCGGAGCAGTCCAGGGATGGCTGCCCCAAACGTAAGGAGTCCGCCCCCGTCAGTGCACGTCCGCCTGCGATCCCCGCTGCTTCTCGGCTTCCGCCAGCAGCACGCCTTCAGGGAACGTGAGGTTGCCCTCGTCCATGACTGCGCCACGAAGGGAGTGCACCAACACCTCACCCAGGTCCTCCGCCACGTGGAACGTGATCTCGGAACGGGCCTCCTCCGGGAGGTCGTCCAGATCGGCCTCGTTCTCCTTGGGCAGGATCACCTCGCGGATCCCGGCGCGGTAGGCGCCCAGGACCTTCTCCTTCACACCGCCGATCGGGAGCACGCGCCCCGTGAGCGTGATCTCGCCGGTCATGGCCACATCGTTGCGGACGGGCCGCTTCGACAGCACGCTGACCACCGAGGTGGCCATGGCCACACCCGCGGACGGGCCGTCCTTCGGCACCGCGCCGGCCGGGACGTGGATGTGCAGCTCGAGGTCGCTCAGCCGGTCCTCGGGGATCCCGAGCTGGATGTTGTGCGTCTTCGCGTAGGTCAGCGCCGCCCGGGCGGACTCCTTCATCACGTCGCCCAGCTGGCCGGTGAGGATCAGGTTGTCCTTCCCCTCGAACACGCTGGCCTCGACGAACATGATGTCGCCGCCCATGGGCGTGTAGTACATCCCGGTGGCCACGCCGACGGTGTCCTCCTTGGCCTTCTGCTCGGGGTGGACCCGGGGCCGGCCGAGGAGCGGCTGGACGCCGTCATCGTCGATGGCGATCCGCTCCTCCGACCCGGCGGCGATCTGGCGGGCGGCCTTCCGTGCCAGCTTGCCGAGCTCGCGCTCGAGCTGACGGACGCCGGCCTCCCTGGTGTACTCGCTGATCACGCGGTGGATGGCGTCATCCGCCACGTCGATCTGCTCCTCCTTCAGCCCGTTCTCGTCGAGCTGGCGGGGCAGCAGGTACCGCTTCGCGATCTCCAGCTTCTCCTGCTCGGTGTAGCCGCTGAACTCCACGGTCTCCATCCGGTCGAGGAGTGGCGCCGGGATCCGGTCCCGGTAGTTCGCCGTGGCGATGAACAGGACCTCGCTCAGGTCGAACGGCATCCCGAGGTAGTGGTCCGTGAACGAGTCGTTCTGGGCCGGGTCGAGCACCTCCAGCAGCGCGGCCGACGGGTCGCCCTGCATCGATGTGCCCAGCTTGTCGACCTCGTCCAGCAGGAAGACCGGGTTCTTCGTGCCCGCCTGCTTCAGCCCCTGGATGATCCGGCCGGGCATGGCGCCCACGTAGGTGCGCCGGTGCCCCCGGATGTCCGCCTCGTCCCGGGCACCGCCCAGGGAGATGCGGACGTACTCACGGTCCAGCGACCGGGCGATGGACTTCGCGATCGACGTCTTCCCGACGCCCGGGGGGCCGACGAACAGGAGGATCGGGCCCTTGCCCACGGCCCGCGCGCGGGCCGGGTCGCCGTGGTCCTCGCCGGGCTCCGGCTCGCCCTCGTCGCCGTCGTCCTCCGGCTCCCCGGGCTCCTCGTCGACGATCTCCTCGCCGGGCTCATCGGAGACCAGGTCCAGCCCTTCCGGCTCGAGCGTGGCGCCCATGAGCACCCGGTCCGTGGGCGCGGGCTCCGGCTCGGCCTCCACCGGCTCCCCGGCCGCCTCGGCCTCCGCTGCGGTCTCCTCGGCCAGGGCGGCCGCCTCCTCCTGGGCACGCTCCATCTGGAGCTTCCGGACCGCCAGGAACTCGAGGATCCGGTCCTTCACGTCCTCCAGCCCGTAGTGGTCCTCCTCCAGGATTCCCTCCGACCGGCCCATGTCGATCTTGTCCGGCGTCCGATCCTTCCACGGCAGCTCGATGACCCAGTCGAGAAACGTGCGGATCACCTGGTACTCGGCCGACTGCGGGTGCGTGCGACGCAGCCGATTGAGCTCCCGATCGGCCTCCTCCTGCGCGGCCTCCGGGAGGTCCAGCGCGTCGATCTTCTCGCGCAGCTCCTCGACCTCGTTCTCGGCGTCCTCCTCGCCCAGCTCCTTCTGGATGGCCTTCATCTGCTCGCGCAGGACCATCTCCCGCTGCTTCTGGCCCAGCTCCTCCTGGACCTTCTGCTGGATCTCCTGCTGCGCCTCGAGCCGGACCAGGTCCCGCTCGACGTACAGGAGCACCTGCCGCATCCGGCTCTCCACCGGCAGCATCTCCAGCAGCTCCTGTTTCTCCGCGGCGTTCTGCTCCAGGTAGAAGGCGACCATGTCGGCGAACCGGCCGGGCTCCTCGATCCCTTCCACCAGCTGCTCCAGCGCCTCGTCGGGGATGCCACGGAGCCGGCCGAGCTCGACGGAGCGGTCCCGGAGCTCCCGGTCGAGCGCCTTGTAGGCCGGGTCGTCCTCGTTCCACACCGGCTGCTCCTCGACGATGCTGATCACGGCCTCGAGGGCGCGCTCACCCGTCTCGGAGATCTCCAGTGCACGGGCCCGCTCCTCCCCCTGGATCAGGAGCTGGAGCCCGCCGCGGACGCGGTGCGCCTGTGCGATGCGGACCACCACGCCCATCTCGTACAGCACGTCCGGCGTCGCCTCGTCCACGTTCTCCCGCTGGCAGACGGCGAACATCTGCCGGTCGCCGTCCAGCGCTTCCTGGATCGCTTCCACCGTGCCGGGTCGTCCGGCGCTGATCGGCACCGCCACCCCCGGGAAGACCACGGTCTCCCGGAGCGGCAGCACTGGCAGCCTGATTCGATCACCCATCTATCGGATCTCCCTTTCTTTCGTCTTCACGCGACCGGCGCCACCGGGCTCTGCCGGCGGCCACAGGTCTGTTGCTCTGGTACTCAGTACGTGCCGGGCCTGCCGTTCGGACCCGTGCGCGTGTGCCGGGCATATACAACAGCAGTATGCGCGCCAGACCGCGGCGAGGGCGGGGTTCGTCCCGGATTCCCGGGGAAAGGTCGGTGTCACCGCCCGAATCCCGGGGGGCGGCCGATCGGTTCCGACCGCGCCGGAATGGCGTGTTCCGGGCCGATGCTGTCGTTGTGACAGAGGGGCGAGCATATTCCCTTTAAGGATGGAAACGGAAGCACCTGGAGGCCGGATCATGTCGAGAGCGTTCGTGAACGAGGATGCAGCGGAGCCGCCGCGTCGCTTTGCGCTGCCGCCGGTCGAAGACCCGGGGTACGACGCCGCGGCCGCGTTCGCGATGCTGGAGGCCGCCCGTGACGGTGACACCAGGAGCGCCGAGGAGGCCACGGGCTACCGCTGGGGCGCCGAGCCGCTCCGGCCCCACGTGGAGCGGATGCTGGAGCAGGAGCGCGACCGGCCGCTGGCGGAGCAGGACCGCCGCCTGATCACGGTGGCCAAACGGTTCCTGCGGGCGCGATGATCCGAGCTCTGACCGCGTCGCTGCCGGCCGCGTGCGTTGTCCTGCTGGCGTCCGCTGCGGTGCCGGCCGGTTCGAGCGGCTCCGGTCCGGGGCCGGGCGAGCCCGCCCGCGCGGAGCGGTGGGCGCCGCCGGCGTCGACACCGGTGGCGGTCGGCGATACCGCCCGGACGGTGGTCCTCCTGCACGGCCTCGGTCGGAGCGAGCGGTCCATGCAGCGGCTCGCACGGGCGCTGGAGGCGGCGGGGTATCGCGCGGTGAACCTCGGCTACCCGTCCCGGGAGCACAGTCTCCGAACGCTGACGGACACGCTGGCGGCAGAGCTCGACCGCTGCTGTGCCGACGTGGACGCGCTCGATTTCGTGACCCACTCCATGGGCGGGATCCTGGTCCGGCTGTGGGCCCGGGAGCACGGGTCGGAGCGGGTGGGGCGGGTGGTCATGCTGAGTCCGCCGAATCAGGGCAGCGACGTGGCGGGGCGGCTGCCGGACGGGCTCCTGGAGGTCTTCATGGGGCCGGCATCGGTGCAGCTGGGGACGGACTCGATGAGTGTGCCGGTCCGGCTGCCGCCGCCGGACTTCGAGCTCGGGATCATCGCCGGCGACGCATCGCTGAACCCGCTCTTCTCGTCCTGGCTGCCCGGTGAGGACGACGGGCTCGTGGCCGTGGAGTCGGCATGGGTGGAGGGGGTGGACGACTTCCTGGTCGTCCCGTACACCCACACGTTCATCATGTACCGGGAGCGGGTCATGGAGGAGGTAGTGCGGTTCCTCGAGACGGGTCGGTTCAGCGAGGCGAACGTCCAGTGAGCCACCAGCGCGAAGACGACGTCCGGCCGCCGGGGTCGCCGGCCGAGGAGTGGGTCCGGCGCGGGTTCTGGCTCCTGCTGGCGCTCAGCTGGGTCGTGGCCGTCTGGTACATGTGGGACGCCATGACGACGATCCCGTCGGCCGAGCGGCTGCAGGAGACGCGCATGGCCGAGATCCCGGGGCCCCGGCGCTTCTTCACCGCGGCGGCGTTCAGCGCCATGGAGCTGGCCGTGGTCCTGGCGGCGCTCTGGCCGTGGCGACCCGCGTACTACGCCAGTCGACTGGCCATCACCGCGCTGGCGGTCCTGACCTGGTTCATCACGACCACGCCGCTGGACCTGAGCCGGATGGACTGGGTGCACCGCCGCTGGCTCTTCTTCCTGATCGCAGCGCAGGTAGTGGCGCTGGTCGTGCTGCTGGCGTACCGGGCGTACCGATCGGTGGTCGAGGGGCGGCGCGACGGCGCCTCCTAGCGCGGGATCGCCCCGGCCGCGGGAGCCCCCCTTCAACGTGCCGGGGTCGCCGCGGTATCTTAGACGTTTCGACGCGATACCCTGATACCGAGGAAGGACTGCGCATGACCACGAAGGGAACCATCGGGATCCTCACGGGCGGCGGCGATGTGCCCGGGCTCAACCCGGCCATCCGCGCCATCACCATCCGGGCGCTCCGTGAGGGCTACCGCGTGCTCGGCATCCGCCGGGGCTGGGCCGGGCTGGTGGAGCTGGTCCGGGAGAAGGGTGCGGACCACTCGTCGTGTGTCCAGGACCTGAGCGAGCAGATCGTGAACCGCGCGGCCCGGACGGGGGGCACCTTCCTGCACACGTCCCGGACCCGCCCGAGCCACCTGCCCCGGCCGGTGGTGCCGGCGCACCTGCGCGACAGCTATACCGACGAGATCAACGACGTCACGCCCGACGTGCTGAAGAACCTGGAGTGGCTGGGCGTGGACACGCTGATCGCCATCGGCGGCGATGACACGCTGAGCTACGCCCACCGGCTCCACACCGAGGGCGTGAACGTCGTCGCGATCCCGAAGACGATGGACAACGACGTGCCCGGCACCGACTACTGCATCGGGTTCAGCACGTGCGTGACCCGGACCATCGAGCTTACGCACCGGCTCCGGACCTCCGCGGGGTCGCACGAGCGGTTCCTGGTGATCGAGGTGTTCGGCCGCTATGCCGGCTTCACGGCGCTCCTGCCGACCATGGCCGGCGCCGCCGACCGGTGCGTGATCCCGGAGCACCCGTTCCACATCGACGAGCTCACAGAGCTGCTCGTCTACGACCGGGAGCGGCACCCGTCCAACTACTCGGTGGTGCTCGTCTCCGAGGGCGCGATCATCGCCGACGAGGAGGAGATGTACTTCGAGGCCCACGAGGCGGACCAGTACGGCCACAAGAAGCTGGGCGGGATCGGGGACCGGGTCTCCGACGCCCTCAAGGAAGCCTCCGCGAAGTACAACGACGGCCAGCGGATCAACACGGTCAGCCAGCGACTCGGCTACCTGGTCCGGAGCGGCGATCCGGACGCCATCGACTCCATCGTGCCCATGGCGTTCGGCAACCTGGCGCTGGACCTGGTGCTCGCCGGCGAGTCCGGCCGGCTGGTCAGCGTTCACAACGGGTCGTACGACAACGTCCCCATCGACGTGGTGGTCGGGAAGAGCAAGGTCGTGGACGTGGAGCGCCACTACAACACGGACCGGCTGCGCCCCAACTATCACTCGTTCAACCGGCAGCCGCTGTTCATCATGACGAGCGACCTCTAGGGGCGGCGGGAGGATCAGAGCCCCGAGCTCGGGGCCGGCCCCGACCCTCACGGTGGCGGTCGGGGCCCGTCCATCGGCGGTCCGCGACCTTGCCCCGGGCCGCTCGACCGGCCCATCCTGACCGTGGGAACCGAGCCCGACACGAGAGCGCCGAGCGCTGGAGATACCGACATGGCCGCCACGACCGCAGCACCCCGCACCGTCCGCGCACCCCGGGGCACCGACCTCTCCTGCAAGGGCTGGCAGCAGGAGGCCGCGCTCCGGATGCTGATGAACAACCTGGACCCGGAGGTGGCCGAGCGGCCGGAGGACCTGGTCGTCTACGGCGGGACCGGGCGGGCGGCCCGGAGCTGGGAGGCGTTCGAGGCCATCGTCGCAACGCTCCGGGACCTGGAAGCGGATGAGACGCTCCTGGTCCAGTCCGGGAAGCCGGTGGGCGTGTTCCGGACCCACGCGTACGCGCCCCGCGTCCTGATCGCCAACAGCAACCTGGTCGGCCGCTGGGCCACGTGGGACCACTTCCGGGAGCTGGAGAAGCAGGGCCTCATGATGTACGGCCAGATGACGGCCGGGAGCTGGATCTACATCGGGACCCAGGGGATCCTGCAGGGGACGTACGAGACGTTCGGCGCGCTGGCCCGGCAGGAGTACGGCGTGCCGAGTCTGAAGGGGAAGTGGGTGCTGACCGGCGGGATGGGCGGGATGGGCGGCGCGCAGCCGCTGGCCGCCACCATGAACGAGGGCGCGATCCTGGTGGTCGAGGTGGACCCGCAGCGGATCCGGCGTCGGCTGGATACCGGCTACTGCGACCGGATGACGGAGGACCTGGACGAGGCGCTCGACTGGGTGACGGGCGCCGCGGACGCCGGAGAGGCGCTGAGCGTGGGGCTGGTCGGCAACTGCGCCGAGGTGCTGCCGGAGATCGTGGAGCGGGGCGTCGTCCCCGACGTGCTCACCGACCAGACCAGCGCTCACGACGAGCTGAACGGCTACATCCCCGCCGGGCTCAGCCTCGCCGAGGCGGACGAGCTCAGGGAGACGGATCCGGAAGAGTACCGTCGCCGCGCCATGGAGAGCATGGCCACGCACTGCGAGGCCATGGTCGAGCTGATGCGACGCGGGGCCGTGACGTTCGACTACGGGAACAACCTCCGCGGGCAGGCGCTGGACGCCGGCTATGACGACGCGTTCGCGTTCCCGGGCTTCGTGCCCGCCTATATCCGGCCGCTGTTCTGCGAGGGAAAGGGCCCGTTCCGGTGGGCGGCGCTGAGCGGTGATCCGGCCGACATTCACCGTACCGACGAGCTCGTGCTCGAGCTGTTCCCGGAGGACGAGCACCTGGAGCGGTGGATCGAGCAGGCCAGGGAGAAGGTCCACTTCCAGGGGCTGCCCAGCCGGATCTGCTGGCTCGGGTACGGCGAGCGGGCGAAGTTCGGGGTGGCGCTGAACGACCTGGTGGCCAGCGGCGAGATCAGCGCGCCCATCGTCATCGGCCGCGACCACCTCGACACCGGCTCCGTGGCCAGTCCGTTCCGGGAGACGGAGGCGATGAAGGACGGCACCGACGCCGTCGCCGACTGGCCGATCCTGAACGCGCTCCTGAACACGGCCAGCGGTGCGAGCTGGGTCAGCTTCCACCACGGCGGGGGCGTGGGGATCGGGAACGCGCTCCACGCCGGCCAGGTGATCGTGGCCGATGGCACGCCCGAGATGCGCGAGCGCCTCGAGCGGGTACTGACCAACGACCCGGGGATCGGCGTGGCCCGGCACGCGGACGCGGGGTACGAGGAGGC
>JBPRGE010000163.1:0-29443 GCA_051418035.1 Candidatus Longimicrobiales bacterium M2_2A_002 | reverse complement strand
CCACAGAGTGCGGGGCCAGGCGAGCCCCGGCTCAGGAGGAGAGGATCGATGACGAGACACATCAGGGTGATCGTGCTTCTCGCCGCCACGGCGGTCGGCGCATGTGGCGGCGCCGGTGTGGACAGCGGGGAAGAAGCCAGGTCTCGTGTGCTCCAGCCCGAGGACGTGGTGACAGTGGCAACGGGCGAAGTCCGGACCGGCATTGCCATCAGCGGGCCGCTGGACCCGTATCGGACCGTGGAGGTCCGTGCCCAGATCGTCGGTGAATTGATCGCGGTGGAGCGGGAGCCGGGAACGATGGTGACGGTGGGCGATGTGCTGGCCCGCTACGATGCGGCAACGTTCCGCACCAGGGTGCTGAGCGCGCGAGCGGCGGTAGCGGCGGGCGAGTCCGCGGTCGCCGCAGCCCGTCATCGCCTCCAGTCCACCGGAACGCTCAACGCGGCGGGGGCGGTGTCGGACCAGGACCTGCGGCAGGCGCGCAGCGCGGCCGAGGCGGCGGCGGCGCAGCTGGCGGCCGCCGAGGCCCAGGCCGCCCAGGCCGAGGAGGCGCTCGGTCAGACCGTGGTCCGCGCTCCTGTCAGCGGAGTGGTTGCCGCCCGACTCGCCAGCGCCGGGGAGGCCGTCCACCCTGGCCGGCCCCTGTTCCGGGTCGTGGACACCGACACGCTGGAGTTGGCGGCCCGCGTCCCTGCGAGCGAAGTCGGGTCGTTCGCCGTGGGCGATGCGGTACGGTTCCGGGTGGATGCGGCCGTGACGGATACCCTGGTCGGCTACGTGGATCGCATCGAGCCGGTGGCCGACCCGGCCACGCGACAGGTGACCGTGTACACGCGGCTGCCCAACGAGCGCGGTCCGCTGGTGGGCGGTCTTTACGCCACGGGCGAGATCGTGACGGGAACCGTAAGCGGCACCGTCGTCCCCGTGGACGCCGTGGTCGACGACCCGAACGCGGGAAGCCACGTAATGGCCGTCGAAGATGGGCGCCTGGTCCGGCGTCCCATCGAGCTGCTCACGCCTCCGGACTCGCGGGGCCGTGTGGCGGTGGCCGGGCTGTCTCCCGGCGCGCTGATCCTCGCCAGGCCCGATCTGGGTCTCGAAGAGGGCACGCCCGTCGGCGTCCTTGGCGCAGGTGAGCCGAGCTCCGGGGAGGGGTCATCATGAGCCTCAGCAGCCTGGCCATCCGACAGCCTGTCTTCACCACCATGATGATGGCGGCGCTGCTGGTCCTCGGCCTCTTCAGCTACCGGCGCCTCAACATCGACGAGTACCCCGACGTCTCGATCCCCATCGTTTCCATCCAGACGGTCTACCCGGGCGCGAGCCCTGACGCGGTGGAGCGGGAGGTGACCCGCACCATCGAGGAGGCCATCAACACCATCGAGGGGATCGACCAGGTCACCTCCACGTCGTTGGAGGGTGTCAGCGTGGTGGTCGCCGAGTTCGACCTGGATGTGGACGACAACGTCGCGGCCCAGGACGTCCGCTCGAAGATCGACCAGATCCGGCGGGACCTGCCGCTGGCCATCGAGCCGCCGGTCATCGAGAAGTTCGACCCGTCGGCCAAGCCCATCGCGTCCCTGGCGCTGATCTCCTCCAGCATGCCGATCCGGGACGTGACGGCGTTCGCCGATGACGTGGTCAAGCCCCGCCTCGAGGCCGTGCCGGGCGTTGCCAGCGTGACCATCACGGGCGGGCTCGAGCGGGAGATTCAGGTGCTGCTGCGGCCCGCGAGCATGGAGGCCCTCGGCATCGGTGTCACGGACGTCCTTACCGCACTCCGGCAGCAGAATCTCGAGGTGCCCGCAGGCCGCCTCGAGCGTTCGGAGCGGGAGACGCTGGTCCGGGTCCAGGGCCGGTTCCAGCGACCGCAGCAGTTCGGTGACGTGATTGTCGCGGTCCGCGATGGGACGCCCGTACGCCTGCGCGAAGTGGCGGACATCGTCGACGCCCAGGCCGAGGAGCGGAGCGTGGCCCTGGTCAACGGAAAGCGGGCGGTGGGGCTCGACATCCGGAAGGTGTCCGGCACCAATACGGTCGCGGTGGCCGAAGGCGCCCGGGAGACCCTGGCCGAGATCGACGAGGCGCTCCCCACAGGGCTCCAGCTCAGGATGGTCCAGGACAACTCCACCTTCATCGAGCATTCCGTGCGTGACGTGAAGATCGCACTCCTCCTCGGTGCGATCCTCACGGTGGTGGTCGTGTTCCTTTTCCTCGGCGACTGGCGGGCCACCACCATCACGGCCCTTTCGCTGCCCGTGAGCGTGATCAGCGCGTTCCTGATCATGGACGCCATGGACTTCACGCTCAACACCATGACCCTCATGGCCCTGTCGCTGTCCATCGGGTTCCTCATCGACGATGCCATCGTGGTCATCGAGAACATTGTCCGACACAAGAAGTCCGGGAAGCCGGCTATGGAGGCGGCCGAGGACGCCACGCGGGAGATCGTCCTGGCCGTCACGGCCACCACGTTCACCATCGTGGCCGTCTTCGTGCCCGTGGCCTTCATGGAAGGGATCGTCGGCAAGTTCTTCTACCAGTTCGGGATCACCGTGGCCTGGGCGGTCCTGGTGTCGCTCTTCGTCTCCTTCACCCTCACGCCCATGCTCGCCTCGCGGTGGTCCGGCGACGAGGCAGCCGGCACCGACGCGGCGCCCGGCCGGCTCGGCCGCGTCTCCGCGTTCATCGACCGGCGCATGGACCGGCTGGCCACGGCGTACCGGAACGGCCTCGCCTGGGCTCTCTCCCACCGGCGGACCACCATCGGGGTGGCCGTGGCGTCGCTGGTGGCCGCGCTGTTCCTCCTGCCGGTCATCGGTGGCGAGTTCATGACGTCGTCCGATCGGGGGTACTTCTATGTCCAGTTCGACGCGCCCGCCGACGCGTCCATCGACTACACCCGACGCAAGGTGGCGGAGGCCGACGCCCGGATCCGGGAGCTGCCGGGCGTCGCTCATACGTATGCTACGATCGGCGGTGGCATGATGGGGCGCGTGGACGAAGGGGAGATGCTCGTCAGCCTCACCGCCAAGGGGGACCGGCCCCTGAACCAGGCGCAGCTCATGGAGCGGGTCCGGGAGACGCTGTCACCCGTCCACGGCGTCGGCACGTCCGTCCTGGAAGCCGGCAAGATGGGTCAGGTGGAGAAGCCGATCCAGATCGACATCCGAGGCCGGGACCCGGCGCAGCTGGCCCGGCTGTCCGGTGAGACGCTGGCCCTCGTGAGCGATGTGCCGGGGGCCATCGAGATCGAGTCGACGCTGGCGGAGTCGCGGCCGGAGCACCAGGTCGAGGTCCGGCGTGAGCTGGCCGCCGACGTCGGGCTGTCCGTCGGCGGGATCGCGGCGGCCGTCCGTATGGCGGTCGCCGGCGAGGACGCGACCACGTGGGAGGCTCCGAACGGTGAGACATACGACGTCACGGTCCGCCTCCCCGAGTCGTGGCGCACGGGTGTGGCCGACCTCGGCCGGCTTCCCGTGACGTCCATGGCCCGAGATCCCGTCACCGGCGGCGCGGTCACCATCCCGCTGGCCCAGGTGGCGGACATCCGATCCGGCACGGGCCCGTCCCGGATCGATCGGAAGAACCTGGAGCGGGTCGTGACGGTCCAGGCGAACACGGCGCCCGGCGCCAACGTCCAGCAGGTCAGCGGTGGGCTCCGGGCGAAGCTGGCGGGTCTCGAGCTACCCCGGGGCTACACGGTCTTGCTGGCGGGTGAGACGGAGGACTTCGAGGAGACGCGCGGCTCCGTGGGAACCGCACTGCTGCTGTCGGTGATCCTGATCTACATGATCCTGGCCAGCCAGTTCGGGAGCTTCACCCACCCCCTGACGATCATGGTCTCGCTGCCCCTGTCGCTGGTCGGCGCGTTCCTGGCCCTGCTGCTCACCGGCGACACCGTGAATATTATGAGCATGATCGGTATCATTCTCCTCATGGGGCTGGTCACGAAGAACGCGATCCTGCTGGTGGACTTCGCCAAGGAACGGATCGCCGAAGGGATGCCACGCCGGGACGCGCTGCTCGATGCGGGGCAGGTGCGGCTCCGGCCGATCCTCATGACCGCGCTGACCCTGATCTTCGGCGTGATGCCCGTGGCGCTGGCCATAGGTCAGGGCGCGGAGTTCAGGGCACCCATGGCCCGCGCCGTCATCGGCGGGATGACCACCGCCACACTGCTCACCCTCATCGTCATCCCCGTCGTGTTCACCTACGTGGACGACGCCGTGGCCCGGTTGAAGCGCCGGGACAGCCGGTCGATCATCACTCCCGAAGCTGTTGAGACCAGGAGCCCGTCATGAGACGCATCGATCCGATTCCCGTCCTGAGACGGCTGCCCATGTTCCAGGAGCTGAGCGAGGAGACGCTGAAGACCGTGGCGGAGCATACGCTCCAGCGGGAGATTCCGGAGAACGGGATCCTGTTCCGGGAAGGCCAGTCCTGTCGGGGCCTGTTCATCATCCTGGACGGCAGCATCAAGGTCTACCGGTCCACGTCCGACGGCCGGGAGCAGGTCCTGCACGTCGAAGGCCCGAAGCACACGCTCGCGGAGCTGCCGCTATTCGACGGAGCGCCGTACCCCGCGTCAGCGCGGGCGGCCGAAGACAGTCTCGTGCTCTTTCTGCCCCGCGACGCGTTCCAGCGGCTGTACCGTACCAACCCGGAGATCGCGGATTCCGTGATCCACGACCTGGGCCGACGACTGCGCCGGCTGGTACGGCTCGTAGACAAGGTGACGTTGAAGGATGTGCCGGCCCGGGTGGCAGCAACGCTCATCGAGGAAGCCATGGCCGCCGGCTCCGCCCGCGACGGTGGCGAGTTCGAGGTCCCCACGACCCAGGAAGAGATGGCCAACGCCCTGGCCACCACGCGGGAGAGCGTCGCGAGGGCGCTGGCCCGGTTCCGGTCCCACGGCATCATCGAGCAGGACGGCGCCCGGGTCCGGATCCTCGATCTGGCCGCGCTCCAGGACGTGGCCGGCGTGTCCGCCGAGGCACTGGGCGACTCCCTCTTCAGCCGGTCCATGCCCATCCCCTGAGTGTGACCCACAACACAGAGAAGCCGGCGCGGTCGCGCGATGTTGAGACGTGGCCGCGCCGGCTTCGTTTCGGCGCGGCATGGAGCACATCGTGAGGAGAGGGCCAACATGTCGGGAGCCAGCGGACACACGCGCAAGAGAGTTCTGAACCTCGAGTCGATCCGGGCACGGGACCGCTACCGTCACGTGCTGGATGCCTTTGATGCCATCGAGCCCGGTGGGATCCTCGAGCTGCGGGCCGCTACCCACCCGCTGCCTCTCATCTACCGCCTCTCCGATGACCGGTTCGGCCAGTTCGTCGGTGAGTTCACGCAGCGCGACCCGGTATGGCACGTCCGGATCGTCAAGCAGTGACAGTCCGGGCGGTGACATGGCTCACAGACCGGGACCCGGTTGGGGGGCGATACTCGGGCACACAGAGCAGGATCTCACTTCTTCAGGAGGTTCACATGCGGTACAGATTCGCGATCAGCGCACTCTTCGGCCTGCTGCTGGCCAGTGCGAGCGGAACGGCGGCTCAGGCGCCGGTGGAGTTCGAGATCACGCCCCTCGTGGGCGGTACGTTCTTCGCCAGCGACCTGCCCGCCTCCTTCGAGGTCGATGACGAGCTCGGCGGGACCATGACCCTCTCCGGCGTCGAGCTCGATGACGCTCTCGCCATCGGCGCCCGCACCGGCGTGCGCCTGGCCGACCGGTTCGGGATCGGCCTCTCGCTCGTGTACAACCCGCTGACCTATCACACCGACACGGCCAGCGACCTGGACGGCGGCCTCTACACCTACGGCGCCGATCTCACCTACTACGCGACTGGCCTGTCCCCCAGGATCACTCCGTTCGCAGGGGTCGGGCTCGGGGCCAAGACGTACGATTTCGAGGGCGCCGACCCGGAGACCGACTTCATGTGGAACGTGGGCGCGGGCTTCGACGTGGCGGTCCACCCGGACGCCGCGATCCGCGTCGAGGCCAGGGACTACATGTCGCTCCTGGACCCCGAAGTCGCGGGGCTGGACGAGGAGCTCCAGAACGACGTGATGATCGCCGCCGGGCTCAATTTCTTGATCGGGAAGAAGCCGGGGCGCCGTGGCATGGCGGTGGACACCCCGAGGCCGTGAGCCCGGTCATCGCCACGCTGGACCCGACGGTCCCGCATCCGTTGCGTACGGGTGCGGGGCCGTTCTCTTTTCGGACGCATCGTCCGTCGTCGTGTGATCTGTGCCGCCGGAAGGTCTGCGAGTTGAGTTGCGCGGGGCCGTTGCCGCACATTCATTGTTCTCGGCGCGATGAGCTCCGCCGTGACGTTGTTATCCTCATGTGGTTGTCATCGCACTTCATCACCAGAGCGGAGGAGTGATCAACATGTTTGTGAATGTGGTCCATTTCCCCCCTATCAAGGACGGCAAGGATGCCGAATTCCGCGACTGGTTCGAGTGGTCCAACCGAGAATATGCCAAACACGAGGGGTTCATCCGCCGCTCGCTGCTGAATCCTCGGGAGGGCGGCAACTACGCCGCCATCGTGGAGCACGAGAGCTATGAGACCTTTATGGCCATGCATACCAGCCCCACGCAGGCGGAAGCCCACAGACGCGTGGAGCCGCTGATGGACGGCAAACCGACGCCGCATTTTTATGAGGTCGTCTCGGAGTAGCGATCAGGCGTCATTTCGCCACGGGAATCAGTGCGGCGGCGGAAAGATGCGACCTACCCGCGGATGGAGCGCGCACGCGCCCAACTCGATGAGGGGGCGATGACGATTCGTAGAGGCATGGCTGGAGCATCACGACCTACAGCGAGGACGAGGCCAACGGGAAGAATGGCTTCCCTCAATGCGACTGTGGCGGGCCTTGTCGGAACACAGGCATTGAGGGTCGGTTGGATTGTCGGGGTCGTGCTCCTTTCGACGGCCGTGGGTTTGGACGGCCAGAGTGCGCCGGGGAACGAGAGTTACTGTGGCGGAGCGGCGGACTCCGACAGCATCCGCTCCGGGAACAGCCGGTTCCTGCCGACTGCGCGCTACTTCGTCCCCTTGCTGGCCGACGTGAAAGAGCCGGGGTTCCGGGGCGGGTTCCGTTCGGTCGAGATCCGATCAACTGTTGCGCCTGCGAGCGGGCAAGACGTCATTGCTGCAGGGGAGGTGGCTCTCGGCGGTCACTTCGGTCTGTGGCGCTACGGCCCAGGTGACTGCGACGGCCTTCGCATCGACCTGTTCAGTGGGGTGTTCTCTCAGTTCAACCTCGACGTACCCACCTCCGACCTTCTGAACACTGATTACCTCGTTGGGCTGATGGTCAGCGGGCGGCTCGGCCGCTGGTCCGGCCGTCTGCGAGGTTTCCACCAGAGCAGCCATCTCGGAGATGAGCTCCTTCTGCACAATCCGGATGTGGAGAGGATCAATCTCAGTGTCGAGGTCGTCGATCTGATATTGGCAGGGGACTGGAGGCTCGGGCCCCTCGTGGGTCGGGTTTACGCCGGCGGCGGCCGGGTGTTGTCCAGCGCCACAGCGCTGCCTCCCAGCATGGTCCGGTGGGGAGGTGATGTTCGAGCCGAAGGTTGGCGGTTGTGCGGAGGTGGTCTCCTGCCGCTGGCCGGGATGGACGTCCGTCTCCTGGAAGTGCATCAATGGAGTCCGTCCGTGAGTGCCAAGGCAGGGATCGAATGGAAGCCGACGGAGGAAGGCCCTGCTTTGCGGCTGCTGGGCCTCTACCTGGATGGCTTCATGCCTTTCGGCCAGTTCTTCACCAGTGCAGAACAGCAGAACGCGGGCGCCGAGATCCAACTGGTCTACTGACCAGGAGGAGCGCCTGCTCCCGTGCGGGCAGGCGCTTCGGTGGGCTCCTGTCTATCGGTGTATGGGAGCAGGAAGTCCCGGACGGCTTCTCCCCGCTCCGCGAGTATGGACTCGTACTCGTCCCGGCCGAGGCCCAGCAAACCCGGAAGCAGCGGTCCCGCGAGGAAAGGGAAGGCGCACAACCCGATCAGGTCGATAAGGAACTCCTCCGGTGGGGAGCACAGCTTGATGTTGTCGCTCGACTCGCTGGACGCCCGTAGATGCCGGACGACTTCATCGAGCCTGCAGGGGATGCTTGTCGGTAGTCTCTTCCGGACCCGCTCGAACCGAGCGGGGTTCAGACGAAGCTCAGCAAGGACGTACCCGGCCACCCGACTGTCCTGCCTGAATTCGTCGCTGCAAACCCGGATGGCGTGCCGTACGTTCGCAGCCATTGTTTCTCCGGGACTCCATGCGTTCAGGAATTTCTCGACCAGATCAGCCAGCACCGCCTCCAGCACCCGATCCGCGAGGTCCTCCTTGCTTCCGAAGTGATAGTGCAGCGCTGCCGTGCTGACTCCGGCTCCGTCGGCAATCTCACGCATGCTCGCGCCACCAGCGCCGTCACGTACGATCACCGTTCTGGCAGCGGTCAGGATTCGGCTCTTGGTCGAGGAAGAGGACATCTCGTTCTTGGTCGTCGCCTCGAGGTCTCAGCGGGTGTCTCCCGTTGACACCCTCATACATGTCAACAATCTCGGCCGCCGCACCGCCCATGGCCGTGATCCAGGTCACTGTGGACCTGCAGCGACCGGAATATCTTTTGCTGGTAATCAACAATTAACGCGATTCAACCGTCGCTAGTCGCGAGGATACCCATGGGATTTGACCAGTATCACGAGCCGCCGCAGGAGCTTTCGCAGGAGATCCGGACCTTTGCCCGGATGATCACCTCACTCATCGAGGAAGCGGAGGCCATTGGCTGGTATGAGCAGCGGATGTCGGTGGAGCAGGACGACGAGGCCCGGGCCATCATGGGCAACGCCCAGACGGAGGAGTTCATCCATTTCTCCATGGACCTGGAATGGCTGCTCAGGCGCATGCCGCAGTGGCGGGAAGCCGCCCGGACGATTCTGTTCCAGGACGGCGAGATCGTGGAATTGGGCGAGAAGGCGGAAGAGGCCATCGAGTAACGTCGGCCCTCCAAAGCTCCCGAGAGGCGGGAGGATCTTACCCGCCGCGTGAGTTGCGCTCGCCTGTGGTGGCCGACTGGACGACCGCGTCACCCCCATCGTTGGGAGAAACGGCGTATGGCTTCAGGTATCGGGCAGAGAAGTGCAGGCACCGGAACCTGAGAGTTCTCCTTTGACGGTCCGGGCCTTCTTCACTGATCTCCGCTCCTGTCGCTTGCCGTCTCTACGAAACCGCTGAGGCTCGACCGGTTCCCAACCTCTTGTCGACCCGTGGTTCTGCGCCCGGTCCTCAGCGGAATTTCAAAACGGGTGAGTCGATACAACACCCAGGAGGTGTGTCCGTGGAACTCGCCGAAGATCGTTCAGGCGACGACGGAGAGCGACTACCTTGCTCGCGTGCCCGCCCTTTCCGGTAGGACCGACCCCTCCGGGCCCCGGTCGGACCCGCACTCGGGAGCGCACCCGCACGCGCACTCGGGGCCGCCCACCCGCTCCCCCTCCCTCGTCGAGCTCATGCAGCTGACGCGGGCGGAGTGGGACCGGTGGACGCGGGGGTCGGCGATCCGGCGGGCGGGGTATGCCGGGCTCAGGCGGAACGTCGCCGTGGCCATGGGGAACTGGCTGGCGTCGGTGGACGAGGCGCCTGAGGAGACACAGTGGGGGTGCTGCGGCAGGCGGTGGAGGACGACGAGCCGTTGGTGCGGGAGCACGCGGCGTGGGCGCTGGGACGGGTCGGGTTGGATCGCGCGTAGGGGGCATCGGACCGGGATCGCCAGGGCCGGCGAGGGTGGAAGCGGGCGCCGCACGGGGTTCGCCGCCCGGGACCGCCGGAGCGAGGGCGAGGGCTGCAAAGGCCATGGCTATCCTGGCTTTCGCAGCCACGCACGCAGCGGCGAAGGTCCACGGCGGCTGAGTCCATGATAGTCATGGGTTCCGCCGCCCGTGCTCGGGCGCCCTCCTGTTCATGGCTGCGATCACCATGTTCGTTCCGTCTCCGCCTTCGGTCGACACCGCACTCGGGCACGGGAACGCACCAGCACCCGCGCGTGCACACAGGTGGCCAGGCTGCCGAGCGTCACCGCCGTGAGGATCAGGACGTCGAGCGCGGCGGGGGGGCGCGCGAGTACCTGCCGCCACCGAGCCGCAGCGCTACTCGTGGCGGAGCGCCTCCATGGGGTCCACCCGGGAAGCCCGGAAGGCCGGAACGTACCCGGCGCCGAACGCCACGCCCGCCAGCAGCATCACCGCGGCCCCGAATACCATGGGGTCGTGTCCCTCGAGCTCGTAGAGGAGGGACCCTGCGGCCCGGCCGAGGCCCAGGGCGGCCGCGATACCGATCACGCCGCCGACCCCGAGCATCCCGGCCGCCTGGCGGAGGACCATTCGCCGCACCTTCGCCGTGTCGGCGCCCAGCGCCATCCGGAGCCCGATCTCACGGGTCCGAAGCGCCACCGCATAGGCCAGCACGCCGTAGAGCCCGATGGCGGCGAGGAGTGTGGCCAGGACCGCGAACGCCGTGGTCAGGGTGCTGATGAAGCGGTCCATGAACACGCTCTCTGCGGCCTGCTGCTCCAGCGTCATCAGCCCGGTGACCGGCATGTTGGGGTCGAGCCGACGGAGCACGCCGGGCACGGCCTGGAGGATGGGCCCCGGGTCGCCGGCCGTCCGGATGTAGAAGTTCATGAAGCCCACGTCGGCGTCCTGTGCGTGCGCGAGCAGGAACACCGGCGGCATCTCGTCCTTCACGCTGTTGTACTTGGCGTTCTGGGCGAGACCCACGATCTGGATGGTCAACGAGTCGGCGCTGGTGCGGCTGTTCAGCGCCATGAACGAGCCCACCACCTCGCCGCGCGCCAGCCCGAACTTCTCGGCGAACGCCTCGTTCACGATGGCCGCGGTGTACCCGGCGCCGGGGCCGTCGCGCCGGTCGAACTCACGCCCCGCGATGAGGGGGATCCCGAGGGTGCTCAGGTAGTCCGGCCCGACCTCGTTGTAGTACGAGGTCTGGTCCACGTCCGGCCCGCCCTCGAACCCCTGCACGGCCACGCCCGCGATATTGGCGCTCCCCTCCAGGACCGGGATTATGCTGGACGTCACGCCCTCCACGCCGGGGAGCGCCAGGAGCTCCTCGCGCAACCGCTCGAAGAGGATGTGCGACCGCTCGCCGTCGTAGCCGTTGAGCATGGGTGCGATAGCGAACTTCGCCACGTTGTCCGTCCGGACGCCCAACTCCACGCGGCTGATGTTGCCCAGGCTTCGGATGAACAGCCCTGCGGCCACCAGCAGGGTGACGGAGAGCGCGATCTGGACGGTGACCAGCCCCGTCCGGAACCGGGCGGCCGACCGGGACCCCGACGTCTGGCCACTGCCACTCCTGATGGCCATGACCAGCGTGGCCCGCGTGGCGTGCCACGCGGGGTAGAGTCCGAACAGGATCCCTGTGCCGAGAGCGACAGCCGCCGTGAACCCGATCATGGATGGGCTCAGCTGGAGGTTCAGGATCGCGCTCTGCTGGTCCGGCAGGATCGACGCGATCCCCCAGAGCGTGGCCCGGGCCACGGCCAGGCCCGCGAGCCCGCCGACCACGGCCAGCAACGTCGCTTCCGTCTGCAGCTGACGCAGGAGCTGGCCGCGGGTGGCGCCCATGGATCCGCGGACCGCCATCTCGGTGTTCCGGCTGGCGCCCCTGGCCAGGAGCAGGTTCGCGATGTTCGCGCACGCGATCAGGAGAACCAGCGCCGTGATGGCGAGAAGGAGCACCAGCGGTGTCCGGGATTCCTCGTGCACGCTGCTCTGCCCCTGCGGCCCCGGGACCAGCGCCACCCGCTTCTCCCGGAACTGGGCCAGCGTCTGCTCACTCAGCCCCTCCTGGAGCGGCGCTTCGACCTCGTTGATGATCGACGCGTACAGCTGGTTGGTCCTCGCCGCGGCTTGCTCCAGCGTGACCCCCGACTCCAGACGGCCGAAGACGTAGATCCAGTAGGCGCGACGGTTCTCGAAATCGTTTCCGGACCACGGCTCCATCTGGCCACGCAGCGTCAGCGGAACGAACACGTGGGGCTGCGGCCCGAGCGTGGTGCCATCGAAGCCCCGGGGCGCGACGCCCACCACCGTCAACGTCACACCGTTCACCACCATGGCACTGTTGAGCACGCCCGGGTCGCCGCCCAGGTTGTTCTGCCAGAACCGGTGGCTCAGGACCGCCACCGTGTGGCCGCCGTCCACCTCGTCGTCCGCCGGCTGAAGAAGGCGGCCCAGCGCCGGCCGCAGACCCAGCAGCGAGAAGTACGATCCCGACACCATCACACCCTCGCCATCCACCGTCCGGTCACCTTGGGCGATGTTCGCGCCGAAGGTCCGGTGCCCGGCCAGTCCGGCGAACCCGGTCTCCCTGGCGGCCTGCAGGTCCCGGAACATCGGGTAGCTGAAGACGGTCTCGCAGCCGCCGGCCTGGTTGCACGTCGACTCTCCCGGCTTCGGCCCCGGCGCCTCCAGGTTCACCAGCCGATCCGGCTCCGCGACCGGCAGTGGCCGCAGCAGGATCTGGTCGAAGATGGAGAAGATCGCTGCGTTCGCGCCGATCCCCAGCGCCAGCGAGAGCAGGGCGATCACGGTGATGAACGGCGTCTTCACGAGCTTTCGGACGGCGAGCCTGAGATGGACCATGGTGCACCCGGTGTAAGAAGAACGACATCGTACGGATGGACAGCCCGGACGGGCCAACGGTTGCATTGTCGGACGGGGCATGGGCACGCCGTGGCCGGATCCGTCCGTCGCGATCGGGATCAGCGGGCTCTTCCTGCAGTCTGCGTCGTCCATTCTCCGGAACGCCCTCAGACGGGTTGGCCGTACGGTTAGAGACGAGCGTCAGAGTCGCGGGTTCGTCGCGGACATCGGGCGCTCGGCGCCGACTGCTTGCTCCACGGCGAGGGAGACACGCGGGCAAGCCGCGTCTCGCATCGAACCGATGGTCGCGCCATCTTCCGCGGGAAGACCGTACAACCGGGTGGAACTTCATGGCCGACAACGCGCTCAAAGCCCTGGTCATCGATGACGAACCGCACATCCTGCGGGCCGTTCGCAATGCGCTGTCACCGGAGTTCGGGCAGGTGGTCGAAGCGGGAACCGCGCAGGAGGGCGTCGACCAGGCTGCGGCCCAGCGTCCCGACCTGGTGATTTTGGACCTGGGGCTTCCGGACAAGCCGGGCTTGTGGGTGTGTGCCGAGCTTCGGAAGTGGACCACCGCGCCGATCATCGTGCTGTCCGCCCACCACAGCGAATCGGAGAAGGTGCGCCTGCTGGACGCCGGCGCCGACGACTACGTCACGAAGCCGTTCAGCCCGAAAGAGCTGCAGGCCCGGGTGCGGGCGCAGCTGCGGCGGGCCCGATTGGCGGAGTCGTCGAACGCGGACGGCGTTGTGGAGACCCGGGACCTGGTGATCGACACGGCAGCCCGGACGATCCGGAAGGCCGGCGAGGACGTCCACCTGACGCCCACGGAGTGGGAGCTGCTCCGGACGTTCCTGCGGCACCGCGGCAAGACGCTGACGCACCATCAGCTCTTCCGGGAGGTCTGGGCAACCTCGTCGGGCGACCCGCAGCAGTACCTGCGGGTGTACGTGGCGCAGCTGCGGCGGAAGCTGGAGCCGGACGCGGTGCGTCCCGAGCTCATCATTACGGAGCCAGGCGTTGGCTATCGCTTCGAGATCGTGGATTGACCGGGCCGGGCTGCGGCGGGTGCCGTGGCGCTCGCTCGTGGTGTGGCTGCTGGTTGTCGCAGCCGCCACGGCGGTGCTCCGTGGCCTGGCTCCCCGGGTCGACAAGGCCCACATGGCGCTGGCGTTCCTGCTCGTGGTGCTCGCGGGGAGCGCTCGGGCGGGTCGGGTGGTGGGGCTGGTGGTCGCGGTCGCGTCGTTCCTCACGTTCAACTTCTTCCTGATCCCTCCGTTCCACACCTTCCGTGTGGCGGAGCCTCTGGACTGGGGAGTGCTGGGAGCGTTCCTGATCACGGGCGGTGTGGCGGCGGAGCTCCTGCATCGGCAGCAGCGGGCTACGGCCGTCGCCGAGCGCCGGGCCCAGGAGATGGACCGGCTGGCGGGGCTGGGAGCCGAGAGCCTGTCGGTGGGCCGGGCCGAGGAGGCGATTGCGGCCATCGTCCGCGTCATCCAGTCCGAGCTGCCGGTCGGTGATGCCCGGATCCGGCTGCGACGCGACCTGGAATGGCGAGAGGTCGTCGACGGAGGCCTTCTGACGACCCCGGAGGACCCGAGGTCGGAGCTCATCGGTGTGGCACTGCGTGAACGGCGGATCGTCGCCGTGCGACGGGACGACACCTCCCAGCTCATGCCGGTGCACAGCACGCTTGCCGACGTGCTCCCACTGTCCGGGGACTTCGTCGAGCTGATCGTCCCGCTGAGGGCGCGGGACCGGACGCTGGGGGTCCTCCAGCTCATGGACGGGGAAGGCCTGGCGTTCCAGGAAACGCACGTGAGCTTCGCGGATGCCCTGGCGTATTACGCGGCGCTGGCCGCCGAACGGACCCGGCTCGCGGCGGAAGCCGCGCACGTCGAGGCGCTTCGCGAGGCCGACCGGCTGAAGGACGCGGTGCTGGCGAGCCTGTCGCACGACCTCCGGACGCCGCTCACGTCGATCCGGGCGACGGCCAACGAGCTCCGCGTGGGAGGCGAGGAGCGGGCTGCCGTGATCGAAGAGGAAGCGGACCGCCTGAATCGACTCGTCACGGACCTGCTCGACCTGTCCCGCCTGCGGGCCGGCAGCGTGGCCATGGAGCTGGAGGTCAACGCGGCCGAGGACCTGGTCGGGGCGGCACTGCAGCGCGTGGGGAGCGTGCCCGGCTCTGATGCGGTGCGAGTGCAGCTGCCCCCGGGGGAGCTGCCGGTGGGCCGGTTCGACTTCGTCCACTCGCTGCGGGCGCTCACGAACCTGCTGGAAAACGCGCTTCGTCATTCTCCGGACGTCGGCTCCGTGGAGGTCGAGGTCGAGCAGGACGCCGCGGTCCTCCACATTCGTGTCCTCGATCGCGGGAGCGGTGTGTCTGCCCCGGACCGCGGCCGCCTCTTCGAGCCCTTCTTCCGGTCGGCCTCGGCCGCGGGGCACCAGGGCACGGGGTTGGGACTGGCGATCGCCCGCAGCGTGGCTGAGGCGCAGGGGGGATCGGTCCGCTACGAGCCCCGGCCCGGCGGCGGGAGCGTCTTCGAGCTTCTGCTGCCAGGGGCGTCTGTCGAGGGGGAGCTGTAGAGGGAAAACCCTCGCCCTATCAGAGCTGCTCGCCTGCCTGGTGGCCCCAAGGACCGCCGGCCCCCGATCCTTTATGACTTCTTAACGCCTTTCGTCCGTCCCCTTGTGCGCCGTTAACGGGGTTCTGCCCACGTTCATGTGCTGTCTGGCACGACGAACGTTGCGCAAACGGGGAAACGGCATGGGAAACCCGGGTCCTGACCGACACGATCGGGGCAGGAAGGAGGATCGTGCGGTTGGTTTGATCGGGTGGTCCCTGCTGGCAGCCGTTCTCCTGCTGGCTGCCCTTGGCCTGTTCCTGTACCTGTTGGCGTGACGATCCGCCGGAAGAACCTCGAAACCGCTGTGGCCATGGAAGCCGAACGGCCGATGCCTGAACGGACGAAAGAGGAACGGCGCCTCGACACCGAGATCGCCACGCACCTGATGGGCTTCCGTTGGGTGGAGTGGGGAAGGAGGGCCGAGGGGCCCTTGCGAGAGCCGGGACGCTTTCTGGCAAGGTCGGACTCGCCGTTGGAGCACCTCCATCGCCCCGCCGACCCCGAGGACCCACTCCAGGACCACCCGCTATCCCGAGTGCCACGATACTCGGCATCGATCGAACATGCGTTCGAGGCGGCCCAGGAGGCGGCCCTGTTCAGCGAGGGGCGGGCGGTGCTTTCCCAGGAGCCGGACCGCGAGTGGGTGATCGAGGTCCGCGGCCTGCGACTCACGGCTCGCCGCCTGGCTGAGCTCCTCTGCCGGGCATCCCTGGAGTGGACGGCCGCCTCGAGGGGGGGCTGACATGCCCCGGCGGCCGCTGCCTGACAGCGAAGACCGAAAGGAACAGGGCTTCCAGCGCTGGATGGCCCGCGCGGCTCTTGCGCTGGTCCTGCTGACGGCCCTCCTCGGGCTCGTCCTGTACCTGATTCGATAGAAGGCGTACCGGTGCCGGACACACCATCACAATCGAGCATCCCGCCCCACGGTGGCGCCCCTACGGAGCTGAGCCGGGATCTCGGGCTCTTCACCATCACCATGGTGGGGGTCGGGGCGATGATCGGCGCCGGGATCTTCGTCCTTACCGGGATCGCGGCGGGTACGGCCGGCCCTGCCCTGATCCTGGCGTTCGCGGCGAACGGGATCGTGACGTTCCTGACCGCACTGGCGTACGCGGAGCTCGGATCGGCGATCCCGGAGGCCGGGGGCGGCTACCTCTGGGTGAAGGAGGGGCTGCCGGGCCCGAACGCGTTCCTGGCCGGGTGGATGAGCTGGTTCGCCCACGCCGTGGCTGGCTCGCTCTATGCCCTGGGCTTCGGCGCGTACCTGGGTCTCGTCCTCGACGAGTTCGGCGTGACCCTTTTCGGTCTGGCGGGTGGTGCGCTTGAGAAGCCGTTCGCGGTGATCATCGCCCTCGGGTTCATCGGGATCAACTTCAAGGGCGTCTCGGAAACGGGGCTGGCCGGCAACATCGTGACGGTGGCGAAGGTGATCATCATCCTGCTGTTCATCGGCAGCGGGCTCTACGCCATGGTCGGCGAGCCCACGAGCTGGGAGAACTTCACGCCGTTCGCTCCGGAAGGATTGGGGGGCGTGCTGACGGCCATGGGCCTCACCTATATCGCGTTCGAGGGCTACGAGATCATCGTCCAGGCCGGTGAAGAGGTGCGGAACCCGAAGCGCAACATCCCGCGTGCGGTGTTCTGGTCCCTGGCCATCGTGATCCCCATCTACATCCTGGTGGCCGTGACGGCGCTGGGCGCGGTGGACCCGGGCACGGGTCAGGCCACCTGGCAGTGGCTCGGAGAGCACAAGGAGCTGGGGCTGGCCGAGGCGGCAAGGCAGTTCATGCCGCTGGGGACCACGCTGCTGCTCCTTGGCGGGCTGCTGTCCACCATGTCGGCGCTGAACGCCACCACGTTCAGCTCCACCCGGGTCTCCTTCGCCATGGGGCGCGACCGGAACCTGCCCGACTTCTTCGCGAGGGTCCATTCCGGGACGCGCACCCCGTATCTGGCGCTGCTGGCCAGTGGTGGACTGATCATTTTCATGGCGCTGGCCATCCCCATCGAAGACGTGGCCGCGGCCGCGGACGTGATGTTCCTGCTCCTCTTCCTGCAGGTGAACATCGCGATCATCACCATCCGGAAGAAATACGGCGACAAGCTCGATTACGGCTTCCTGATCCCGTTCTTCCCGGTGCTCCCGATCATCGCCATCGCCCTGATGATCGGGATCGCCGCGTTCATGTTCCACTTCTCGCCCATCGCCTGGTTCTTTGTGGTCGGGTGGATCGGGAGCGGGTTCATCATCTACTACACCTACGCCCGTCGGCGGGAGCGGGAGAAGCGGGCCACGCCGGTCGTCCTTCGGGAACGGGAACCGAAGGCCGGCTACCGGGTCCTGGTGCCCGTTGCGAACCCGGCCCGGGCGAAGGCGCTGATTGACTTCGCCGCCATGGTGGCCAAGGCGCGGGACGGCGAGGTCGTGCTGCTCCATGTGATCACCGTTCCGCGCCAGACCCCGCTGGAGGTGGGCCGTGAGTACATCCGGGAAGCGTACGCGGAGGTCCTCGACGAGGCGACGATCGCCCTCGAAGGCCGGGGGGTCCGGTCCAGCTCGAGCATCCGGATCGCGCACAAGCCGGCGGAAGCGATCATCCACGAGGTCGAGGACCGGGACATCGACATGGTGGTCCTCGGCTGGCGCGGCGAAGCCAGGCACCCGCGGACCGCGCTCGGCTCGAACATCGACTGGGTCATGCGAGCCGCTCCCGCCGAGGTGGTCGTCCTCAGGGCCGATGACCTGGATGGGGTCGACCGGGTCCTCATTCCGGTGGCGTACCCACGGCAGGCTCACGCCATGATCGAGCTCGGACAGCTGTTCGAGGCGGAGCGCGGCTCCGAGATCGATCTGCTCCATGTGCTCCCGCCGGATCTCGATCAAGGGGCCCGGACGGACCGGCTCGACGAGTTGTACGATGAGCTGAAAGATCTGGGTGTCGCATCCCTCGGCTCGGGTGCAGCCCGGCCGCTGCGGACCATGGAGGAGGAGGACGTGCCGGCGGCCATCGCCCGGGAAGCGTCCGCCTACGACCTGACGCTGGTGGGGGCGGCGCGGGAAGGGCTGCTGCACCGCCTGGTACTCGGCACCCGCCCCGAGCAGGTTGCGCGGAAGTCGCCGGGTCGTCTGCTCCTCTACAAGCAACGTCGCCACCCGGTACACTCCCGAATCCTGGACACGCTCGACTTCTTCCGAACCGGCGAAGCCCCGTCGAGCCGGGCGGAACCGGAGCCGGAGGAAGACGTGAGGGAGCCCTCATGAGCATGGAAGACCTGCGGGAGCACGGAGTCCTTCTGCCGGAAGAGGAATGGGGCGAGCACCGGCTGGAGACGACGGTGCCCCAGGGACGGCTGGCCACCGGATTCGTAATCGCCGTCCTTGGCCTGCTGTCCATCTACTTCGGGGCTGGCGGCCTCTGGACGTGGGTCGGGCTCGTCGTGTTCCTGGTCGCCCTGTACTGGATCATCTGGGTCTGTGACCGCGCCGTCGTCGCACAGCGCGAACGCTTCCGGCACGAGCGAGAGGACTGGCAAGAGGCCCGGGAGTGAGGACCGTGCAGCGGTCCCGGAAGACCGGGCAGGTCTCGTGGCGGGCGACCGTCCGTCACTTCTTCACGCCGCCGCGCCTCCTGCTCGGCTCGTTCCTCGGGCTGATCGTCTTCGGCACGGTTGGCCTGAAGGTCCTGCCCGGGCTATACACCGGCCCGGGCCTGGGATGGATCGATGCCCTGTTCACGGCCACGAGCGCCGTCTGCGTGACGGGGTTGATCGTGGTGGATACCGCCACGTACTTCACCCCCTGGGGGCAGGCGTTCCTTCTACTCCTGATCCAGCTGGGCGGGCTCGGCATCCTGACGTTTACCACACTGGTGATCCTCGCCGTGGGCGGCCGGCTGTCGCTGCACCACGAGGCGGTCACGGCTACGCACGCCGATGTGTCGGAGGAGATCGACTTCCGCCGGCTCGTCCGGAACGTGGTCATCTTCACCTTCCTGCTCGAGGCGCTGGGCGCTGTCCTGCTGTTCGGCGCGTTCGCACCACGGTTCCCGACGCCCGCCGCCACCTGGCACGCCGTCTTCCAGGCCGCCAGCGCGTTCTGCAACGCGGGGTTCTCGACCTTCTCCGACTCGCTCATGGGGTTCCAGACGGCGCCTGTGGTGCAGGCGGTGGTGATGACTCTGATCGTGGTCGGGGGACTCGGGTTCCTGGTCCTCGAGGAGCTCAACGTGCTGCGGAAGAAACGGCGGGAGAGAGCGCTTCAGGGTCTGTCACTCCACAGCCGGCTGGTGCTGGGGACAACGGCCGTCCTGCTGGTCGGCGGCTGGGCGGTGTTCAGCACGCTGGAGTGGTCGAACGTGCTGGCCGACATGGCCGTCTGGCAGAAGCTGATGAACGGGCTGTTCATGAGCGTCACCGCCCGGACCGCCGGGTTCAACACCGTCGATTACGCGGCCACGGCCGACAGCAGCAACTTCATCACGATCCTCCTCATGTCCGTGGGCGGGTCGCCGGGCTCGACCGCTGGGGGGATCAAGACCACGACATTTGCGCTCATCGGGCTGCTGGCCCTGTCGCGGCTGCGCGGCCATCAGGTCACCAGCTTCCGGAACCGCTCCATCCCGGAGGAGACCATCCAGCGGGCCGTGGGGCTGTTCGTCGTGGCTTTTGCGATCGTCACCAGCGGGATCCTGCTGTTCGCGGCGCTCCAGATCGGAGCCATCGGCCACGATGAGGCCGGGGGCCGCTTCATCCAGTACATGTTCGAGGCGGTCAGCGCCTTCAACACCGTCGGGCTGTCCATGGGCGTGACCGGCGACCTGTCGGAAGCGAGCCGGCTAATCACTGTATTCCTCATGTACGTCGGGCGGGTCGGGCCCCTGAGCTTCGCCTCGGCCATTGCCCTGCGACAGCCCAGCGCGGCCGGCGAGTTCCGCTACGCCTACGAAGACGTCGTCATCGGGTGAGACCTTCATGAAACGATTCATCGTCATCGGACTCGGGAACTTCGGCTCCAGCGTGGCCGAGACCCTCCATTCCATCGGCCACGACGTCGCCGCCCTCGACCGAGACCCGGAACGCGTCGACGCCATGACCCGGATCGCCACGAAGTCCGCGGTGGGGGACGGGACCGACGTGAAGACGCTGCGGCGCATCGGGGCGGAGGATGCCGACGCCGCCGTCATCAGCACGGGCGACGACATCACGGCCAGCGCCATGACCGCGCTGGTGCTGCGGGACCTGGACGTGACCGAGATCTACGTGAAGGTCATCTCGGCGGATCATGCCCGCCTGATCGAGAAGATCGGCGTGACCGAGACCATCTTCCCGGAACGGGAGTCCGGCGTGCGGCTCGGGAAGCGGATTTCCAGCCGGATGCTGCTCAACTACGTGCCGCTGGGGTCGGGGTTCAGCATCCAGGAGAGGGCGGTCCCCGAATCGTGGGTGGGCAAGTCGCTGCGAGAGCTCCAACTGCCGAGACGCCATGGCATTTCGGTGGTGGCGGTTCATGACATGTTGGCCGATCAGATGCAGCCGGTTCCGGATCCGGACGGACCACTGAAGGAGTCGGACACGCTGCTCGTGGCGGGAACGGACGAGAACCTGGGTGAGGCGGCCAAGATCCGGTGACGATCCCTCAGACCTCATCCCTCCTCTTGAACCTCCCCGTGCTGAGGGGAACAACGAAACGTGGAAGTGGGCAATTCTCCCAGGATCTGTCGCAGTCGATTTGCATCGTGGCCCGTCGCATCAAACGTTAGGGAGTAGAACGGGCCCGCGCCGTGGTCACCCCCCCTGGACTCCCCGCCGGTCGGCCCGCACCCTTTCCGAGACGACATCCGAGCCAGGAGATCTTATGTTGCGGATCATCCTTCGCCCGACCTTTCCCATACCCTTGATCCTGGTGACCCTGGCCGCAGCCTGCGGCGATACAGGGACCACGGAGCCACCCCAACCGCAAGTCGCCAACGTCGTCGTGGAACCTGGAGCCGACACGCTGGTGGCGTTGGGCGCGACGACCCAGCTAACCGCCACAGCGCTGGACGACGCTGGTAGCCCGGTGAACGGGGTCACGTTCGTCTGGAGCAGCTCGAATAGCGAGGTCCTCTCGGTCACTGCCCAGGGCGTAGCGACGGCCGTGGGCAATGGGACGGCCCGGATCAGCGCGTCGGTGAACGACGTCACTGGGAGCGCCGACCTGGCGGTGCTCCAGCAGGTCGAGGCGGTAACGGTCAGCCCGGGGGCGGCCACATTGACGACCGTCGATGCCACGGTCCCGTTCACTGCGGAGGCCACCGATGCCAACGGGAACGTGGTTCAGGGGACGGCGTTCCTGTGGCAGTCGTCGGACCAGAGCGTGGCGACCGTGGATACCGGGGGCGTGGCCACCGCTCGCGGCTCGGGCGAAACCACGATCACGGCGGCGGCCCGGGGCGTCCCAGGCAACGCCGTGCTGGTGGTCGACCAGGCGGTGGCCGGCGTGGTATTGGTCGGTCAGCCGACCTCGGCCACCGCGGGAGAGGCGCTGGATCCGGCGGTGAGGGTGGAGATCCGGGACTCGTCGGGTAACCGGGTTCAGGACGCCGAGCTGGATGTCACGCTGTCCATCGCTGACAACCCCGGTGGAGCGACGCTCCACGGAACGCGCACGGTCACGGCGACGGCGGGGGCGGCCAATTTCAGCGGGTTGTGGCTCGACCGGGCCGCTACCGGCTACACGCTGCAGGCAGAGGCGGCCGGCACCCAGGCCGACACCAGCGCGGCGTTCGACATCACTGCGGCTGAGGCGGCCGGCCTCGGGTTCCTGGAGCCGCCGGAGAACGGGGAGGGCGCAGAATTGCTGGCGCCGTTCTCCGTGGCGGTGCAGGACGAGTTCGGTAACACCGTGCCCGGTGCAACACATACGGTGGCGGTTGGCCTTGGGCCGGGGGCGGAAGACGCCACGTTGAAGGGCGAGGTTGAGGTGGCGGCCGTGGACGGTGTCGCCGCTTTCGACAGCGTGTACATCGACCTGCCGGGTAGCTACGTGGTCGACGCCAGCTCGTTTCTCCTCGGGGCGGCGGCCAGAAGTGGCGGTTTCGACGTTTCGCTCAGCTTCACGGGTGTCGACGCCGGCGGGTCGTTCACGTGCGGCCGGACGACACCGGGCCACATCTACTGCTGGGGCCGCTACGCGTCCACCACCGAGGTGTACTTCAGTACCCGGGCGCCGATCCGCTACGATGGCGGCGAGCTCTTCGACCAATTCAGCATCGGGCTCGATTTCGGAGTCTCCGGGGTGGATACCTCCGATGCCTGGATGTTCTACCACGACGACCGCGAACAGCTGCAGGTGAGCGCACCCACGCCGGTGGTGCAGATCACGAGCGACGGCCAGCACCATTGCGGGCTGACCGGCGCTGCCGACGCCTACTGCTTCGGGCTGAACGCATCCGGACAGCTGGGGACCGGCGACACGATCTCCCGGAGGCTCCCCATCCAGGCCGAGCCCGTCGCCGGTGCCCTCTCGTACTCCCGGATCGAAGCGGGCGCGAATCACACCTGCGCCCTCGTTTCCGGCGCAGCGTACTGCTGGGGCTCGAGCGAGTGGGGTCAGCTCGGTGGCGGTGGCGCGGCGAGCGAAACCCAGTGCTTCCTGGCCCCGTGCAGTCTGACGCCTCAGGAGGTCGTGGGGGGGCACACGTTGGAGACCGTCACCGCCGGCCGGTGGCACACGTGCGCCATCGACGATGCCGGACAGGCGTGGTGCTGGGGTCGGAACGATCGTGGGCAGCTAGGCAGCGCCGTGGTCGACTCCAGCTCCGTCCCCGTAGCCGTGACGGACCCGGCCAGCGGTCCGGTGACCTGGGCCGCCCTGACCGCAGGATCCGTGTACACGTGCGGTGTCACCACAGACGGTGCAGGGTACTGCTGGGGGGCAAACCATGTGGGTCAGCTGGGTACCGGTGGGACGGCCGACAGCGTGGCCAGCCCGGCCCCCATTGCCGGGGGGCTGACCTGGATGGAACTGAACGCCGGCGAGTCGATCACGTGCGGCGTGTCGTCTGCCGGCGAGGCCTACTGCTGGGGGCTCAACAACGTCGGTCAGGTGGGCGACGGCACGTATTTGAGCCGGGACACCCCGACCCTGGTGATCCAGTAACGGGAGGCAGGAATTCGGGGGCATGTGTTGCGCGGGGCTTCGCCGCGGAACCGATTATGATCCAGCTGTTCTGCATGCCAGAGGCTTCCAACTGTGGCCAGTGGAGGTGTCCCCTGTGACGAGACAGCACGACCTCGATACTGCCGACGTTCTCGGTTCCAGAAGCTCAAGACGGAACGCGGTGTCTCCATCCCGCCGGACGGGATCGAAGCCGCGATCCTTCTCGCGATTCTGCTGGTGCAATATGAAGATGAGCAGTGGACGGTCCGGCCGCCGCACTGGGTTTTCCGGGGCCTCGCCGGGATCGGCAACCTGCTCGGATACCGACTCCCGAGCTGACCGCTGTTCCGACCGGGTCCGTCCCGACGGTGCGTGTCCGTTGGCGCTGCGTCACGCTGCCGCTCGATCGAGCTCGCTGTGCTCGCTGACATCTGGGCTATCCATGTTCGCCCCAACGAACAGCCGGATCGCCTCATCGATCCTCGGCCACCATGACAAACCTTCCTCTATCGCGCCCTCAAGGCCCGCCAGCAGTTCGGGGTCAGCGTCCTTTGGTAGCTCACACCAGTCGGCCAGGTACCCGATCCTGGTCCACCCATAACAGCCGCGGCCCTGCGGTACGTGCTCGATCCCTCCGTGTTGCAACAGGTCAGTCGGGCTAGCCTCCCCGAAAACCGGGAACCAGAGCCGGCCACCTCGGATCTGATTTCCCTGGCAATGGCGAACCGGGATCTTTCAGGTTCAGGTTGACGGAAGCTGGATCGGGAAGCGGTTGGGTTCGACCATGCCGACGCGTCACAAGTGTGAGTCACAGGATCCGCCCGGATCAGTATGTTCGACTGCTCCGCGCAAGGAAGTCATTGCTCAGGACAGAATGGCGTATCCATCCCAGCCGCAACGAGTTAGCAGTTACCTGCTTTGCGCAGTCACTACGGATGCCCAGGACTGCATGGCCGTGGGAGCTGTACGCCATGTGGACGCTCATCGCGGCCTACTTCGTCCAGGTCTTTCTGGCCGCGGGCAGCGAGCGGGCCGCGTCCCTCGGCGACGTGGCCGGATTCCTGGCCATCGCCGCCGGCGGGGTGGGGTCCGTCGTGGCGGGCCGGTGGGCGGATCAGTGGGGACGGGAGCGGGTGGCCAGCGGGGCGATGCTCGTCAGCGGCGCCTGCGCCCTGGCCGCAGGGTGGATGATCGGGCTGTCGCCCTGGCTCGTGGTCCCGCTCGGGCTGGTCTGGGGCTTCGCCGTCGTCGCCGACTCGGCAAAGTTCAGCGCCTTGGTCACCGAGGTGGCGCCCGCCCACGCGGTCGGCACGGCCCTGACGCTCCAGACCTCCCTCGGCTTCGCCCTGACCGCGGCCTCCATCGCCCTCACCATCGAGCTGGTGGCCGCCTGGGGGTGGGGCGTGGCGTTCGCCGGGTTGGCGGTGGGGCCGGTGTTCGGGATCGCGTCGATGGTCCGACTGAAAAACATGCGTTTACGGCGCCAGGAAGGCTCGCTGGACGGGTCCGCGTCACAAGGGGGTTTGTGACGCGGAGCACCAGGTCGATGGTCCAACTCGTCCCGGCTGTGGCACAACGGGTTGATGCTGTCCGAGCTTCTGCTCTGGCGTCAGGCTGACGCCGTGAGGCGATCGGGACGGCTACTCTGTCAGGTCGACTGCCTCAGCGCCCTCTGAGGCTCTTCCGACTGCCTCGATGCCGTTGTCCCGGGCCGATTCGGACTTGTAATTCTGGCTCTGCCCGATGGTCTGGCGGTTCTTGGCCGTCAGGTTGAAGCGATAGGCGCCCGAGGGCGTCGTGGTCTTCTCGAACCGTTCGGTGTCGCCTCCGTTCTCCTTCACAGAGCGAATCCCGTTCTGTGCGCTGGCCTTGGACTTGTACCCTTCACTGGTCAGGATGGTCTGGCCGTTCGACGCCTTAAGACGGAACCTGAACTCGCCGCCCTTGTCCGTGTACAGCTCGAATGTTCCTGCCATGTGAGCCTTCCTGTTTTGGTGGGTTGAAGCCACTATGGCGCTGGGTGGGACGCTGCAACAATAAAAGATACGGTAGTCCCGGCCGGGGAACAGGCAATCAAGAGGTACGCTGCTGCAATGTCTGACGGCAGAGATACATGAGCGCGGAGCCGGGTGGGCTGCACCTCGACGAAGTGGTGGAACCCGCGTCCGGGGAAGGGACGGCCCAGGCCGACGACATCGAAACCATGAGAATCGGTCTGGAGAAGGGCGACACCGCCGTGGACGAGGTGGCGCCTGTCTGGATTCCACGGTAGACGGCTGTTGGACCCGTCGACAGAGAGTGTCAACGTCCCGGCGTGACATCCTTGGCCGGGCCTCTTACCGTAAGGGACAGCGTTCCCAACTCCTGTTCTCCAACGGAGGCGTGACAAATGCACAGGTCACTGAAGCTCGTTTGCGCGGTTGTGCTTTTGGCCGGGATCGGAGCCGCACCCGCCACCGCCCAGAGACCCGGGACGGTTGAGCTGATGGGGTTCGGGCAGGCGACTCTGTTTGATGACGACTCCGGCCTGACCGATCTGCCGGCCTTCGGATTTGGAGGCGGTATCGGGCTCTTCCTGCTGCCCAATCTCGCCCTCGAGGGTGCCGCGTCGCACACTTCGACGGAGCTCGCCAGCGGGCCGGAGTCGGATGTCACCTGGGTGCCTCTACGAGCCCGTCTGGCCTACCATATCCCGGCCTCGGCGACCGTCTATCCTATCCTCGGCGTCGGATACGCCTGGAACGATTACTCGGATGTGATCGATGCTTCTGACGACGGGGTGACGGGGCTTCTCGGACTGAAGACCTATGTTTCGGAGCGGGTGGCCTTCCGATTGGACGCCCAGGTGGACTTTATCGCAGCGCCGTTCAACGAGGCACTCGGGGTGGATGATCATACGCACCTGACCTTCGGCCTCGGGCTCAGTATGGACCTGGGGGCGGGCCGCTCCCGGGACAGCGACGGCGACGGGGTTCGGGACCGGATTGATGCGTGTCCAGGGACACCGGCCGCCGCGACGGTGGATGCTCGCGGGTGTCGGATGGATGATGACGGGGACGGCGTCTACAACGGCGACGATCGGTGCCCCGGAACCCCGGCGGAGGCCGAGGTCGATGCCGAGGGCTGTCCGGTGGACGGCGACGGCGACGGCGTGGCTGACTACCAGGACCAATGTGCCGATACACCCAGCGGTGTTAGCGTAGACGCTAGCGGTTGTCCGGTGGACGCAGACGGGGACGGCGTTCCGGACTACGAGGACGCATGTGGCGACACGCCGGCGGGAGCCAGCGTGGACGCCCGCGGCTGTCGGCTCGACACGGACGGCGATGGCGTCTACGACGATGAAGATCGGTGTGCCGGCACCTCGGCCGGCACAGAGGTGGACGCCCGCGGCTGTCCCGTCCTTTTTGAGGAGGAAGCCACGGCCCTGGTGCTCAAGGGTGTGACGTTCGAGACGAACTCGGCCCAGCTGACGGCCTCCGCGCAGGCGGTTCTGGATCGTGTGGCGGAGTCACTGAACGGGAACCCGGACGTTCGCGTGCGTGTGGTCGGCCACACCGACAACACGGGCAACCGTGCGTACAATGTGGAGCTGTCCGGCCGTCGGGCCGAGTCCGTGGTGACCTATCTGGTCGCCCAGGGGGTGGCGGAAGATCGGTTGGAGGCCGACGGTGTCGGTCCTGACCAGCCGGTGGCCAGCAACGAGACCGCCGCGGGGCGCCAGCAGAATCGACGAGTGGAGTTGGTTCGCATCGACGGTTGACGCAATGAGGGGCCCGGCGACCGGTGGAATGTCACCGGTCCCGGGCCCCGAGCCGCACCTCGACAGGATTGTAGCCGACTGCGTCCCCCTTCGGATGGGGCGCATCCACCGGTATCCGGCCGCCCAGACGTCACAGGCCGCGGGTCACAAGACCTGCCAGGGTCAGCCGCTTTGAATGCCCGGGCAGTTTCTTGTTGGCATTCTTCGTAGCGGCCGAACATCCGAATCCCGTGCTCCCGGCCCGCATCCTGACCTACTCCGCCATCGCCGCCGGCGGGCTCGGATCCGTGGTCGCGGGGCAGTGGGCGGACCGGTGGGGCAGGGAGCGGGTGGCCAGTACTCGCCCGACGAGATGAAGCAGGCCGAGACGATCACGAAGATCCAGGAAAGGCGGCGCGTTTGAGACCGTCGGCGCCCGCGCTACCGTGGCGCGTACTCCGTGACTGTGGCGGGGAAGGTTGGCGGCCGGCGGTGTGCCGTGGCCTGCTCGTAGGCGTGGGCGAGCCCGATGAGCACAGGCTCGCTCCACGCGGTCCCGAAGAAGCTGAGCCCCACGGGCAGGCCGTGGTCGAAGCCCATGGGCACGGTGATGTTCGGGTAGCCGGCCACGGCCGCCGGGCGGGAGCTGGCGCCGAGGAAGTGGTCACCGGTGACCAGGTCGATAGCCCAGGCGGGCGAGCCGGTGGGTGCCACCAGCGCGTCCAGGTCGTGGAGCGCCAGGAGCGAGTCGATCCCGACGGCGGCCAGCTTCGCCGTTTTCAGCGCGTCCCGGTACTCCTTCTCGTCGAGGCCGCCCTTGGCCTGCGCCAGCTCCAGGATCTCCTGGCCGAAGTAGGGCATGGAGCGGTCTGCGTGCCGCCGGTTGAACGCGATCACGTCCGCCAGGCTCCGCACGGGCGCGTGGTTGCCGAGGCCGGCCAGGTACTCGTTCAACCCGTGCTTGAACTCGTAGAGCAGGATCTGCCACTCGGCGCCGCCGTACTCGCCCTGGTGGGGCAGCTCAAGGGAGTCCAGCACAGTGGCGCCGGCGGCCCGCAAGTCGGCCAGCGCGGCGTCGAAGAGGCTGTCGGTACCGCTGTGGTATCCGGTCATCTCGCTCCGGACCACGCCGATCCGGGCGCCGTCGAGCGCATCGGCGTCGAGGTACCGGGTGTAGTCCGGTTCGATCCGGGCGCCCGCCGTGCTCTCGTCGCGCGGGTCCTCGCCCGCCAGCACCCTCAGGAGCTCGGTCGCGTCGGCCACGCTGCGGCCCATGGGCCCGGCGATGTCCTGGCTGTGGGAAATGGGGATGATTCCGGCGCGGCTGACCAGTCCGACCGTGGGCTTGATTCCCACGATCCCGTTGGCTGACGACGGGCAGACGATGGAGCCGTCGGTCTCCGTGCCCACCGCCAGCGGCGTCAGATCCGCCGCCACCGCCACCGCCGAGCCCGAGCTCGAGCCGCACGGTGACCGGTTCAGCGCGTACGGGTTGCGGACCTGGCCGCCGCGGCCGCTCCAGCCGCTCGACGACGCCGTGGACCGGAAGTTGGCCCACTCACTCAGGTTCGCCTTGCCCAGAATTACCGCGCCTGCTTCCCGCAGTCGCTCCACGATGTGGGCGTCGCGGGGCGCGACCGAGCCCTCCAGCGCCAGCGACCCCGCCGTGGTGGTCATCCGGTCCGCCGTGTCGATGTTGTCCTTCAGCACCACCGGGATCCCGTGAAGCGGGCCCCGCACCCGCCCCGCCTCGCGCTCGGCGTCCAGCCGCGCGGCGATCTCCAGCGCGTCGGGGTTCAGGTCCAGCATGGCCCGCAGCTCCGGCCCGCGCCGGTCCAGCGCCTCGATCCGCTCGAGGTAGGCGGCCGTGATCTGACGCGACGTCAGCCGCCCGCTCTCCATGGCCGCCCGCAGCTCGGCGACCGACCACTCCGCCAGCTCGAAACCGGCCCACGGCGCCACGGGCGCCGCCGGGGGCGCCGGGGCCTCTGGTGCCGTTGCGGGAGCGGGCGGGGTGGGGGAGGACTCGGCGCGTGGGCTGGCGGGCGCCGTGCACCCGGCCAGGACCGCGAGCAGCAGCGCCGCGATGAGCAGGACGCCGGCGTGGGAGCGTCGGCGGATCTCGAGACGGGCGAGCGTCGTGTCGTTCATGAGCGTCCTGGGATCGAGGTCGGTGTGGGGCCCGGGCGCATCCTCGCCCGGCGCGTCCCGGTGCGCAAGGCCGGCCGTGCGAGGCGGTTCGGGCCGCCGATTGTTGACCGC
>JBPRGE010000162.1:0-7053 GCA_051418035.1 Candidatus Longimicrobiales bacterium M2_2A_002 | reverse complement strand
GAGCTTGATGAAGTCGCTCATCCCGGCCTTCCGGCCGAGACGGGCGTAGCGGACCGCGTCCTCGGCCGTGTAGCAGCCGGCGGTGTTCGGGAGCAGGAAGATCTCCTCGGGGTCCAGGTGGTAGAGGATCCCCTCCTCCTTCGTCCGGTCCAGGTCGACCCGGCGGACGGCCACCGTCACCATCTCGGCCCCCGACGCGATGATCGCGTCCACCATCTCACGGTTGGTCTCGTACTTCCCCGTCCCGACGATCAGCCGGGACCGGAACTGCTTCCCGCCGACCTCCAGCGGCTCATCCCTGATCACCGGCTCCTGCGCCACACTCTCCGTCATGTCTGCCCCCCCGTCGCATGTATCACGTCATCCTGACTCCTGACTCCTGGCTCCGCCTCCCTACCCGCCGCCCACGAAGTGGACGAGCTCCAGCACGTCGCCCGCCTCGACCTCGACGCGGTCGTACTCGTCCCGCTCGAGGATCTCCTTGTTCCGCTCCACCACCACCAGCCCGGGATGGAGCTCCAGCGACTCGAGGAACGACTTCACCGTGTGCCCGGCCTCGATGGTCCGGGCATCTCCGTTGACGACGACCTCGATGGTTCCGTTCTCGCTCATGCCGTTTCCGTCTCCACTGCCTCCAGATAGCTGCTCGCTGCGGCCACCGGGTCCCCGGCGTGCCAGATGCCCCGGATCACCGCGACGCCCCACGCCCCGGCCCGGACCGCCGACCGTGCCCGGTCCGGCGTCACGCCCCCGATGGCCAGGACCGGCACCGCCGTGTCGGCCGCCGCTTCCCGGACCCGGGCCAGCCCCGCGCCCGGCCGGTCCGGGTGCGACGGCGTCTCCCAGATCGTGCCGATGAAGACGAAGTCGGCCCCGTTCCGGGCGGCCGAGCCCGCCTCTGCAGCGCCATGGGCCGAGTAGCCCAGGATCCCGTCCTCACCGAGCAGCCGACGGGCGGCCTGTACCGGGATCGAGCGGCGGCCCAGCTGCACGGCCGACACCTCGACCGCCAGCGCGACGTCCAGCCTCCCGTTCACGACCAGCAGCGTGCCGGCCTCGGCCGCCGACCCCGCCAGCGACTCCGCCACGCGGAACAGGCGGGCCACCGGACCGTTCGGGCCGCGCAGGTGGACGGCAAGCGCCGGACCGTGCGCCGACATCAGGGCCCCGACCCGGTCCCCGAACGCGGGGTCGGCGAGCACGTCGTCATCGGTCACGACGTGCAGCCGCGGGACCGTCACGTCAGCCGGTCACCGGGCTCGGCGCCGCGTCCGCGCAGCCAGTCGGCCGCGTTCATCCGGCGCTTCCCGGCCGGCTTCACTTCCCGGATCCAGACGGCGCCCTCGCCGCACGCCACCAGCAGCCCCTCGTCCGGGTGCGATGGCGCGACCTCGAGCACGGTTCCCGGATCGGCGCCGGGCTCGACGTGCGCCGCGTCCGCCACCTCGGGACGGTACACCTTGAGCTCGGCGTCGTCGTTCAGCACGGCCCACGCGCCGGGGACGGCGTCGAGTCCCCGGATCTGGTTCCTCACGCGCTCCGCGGACGGCGACCAGTCGACGTGGGCCTGGTCCCGGTCGATCATCGGCGCGTACGTCGCCTCGGCGTCGTCCTGGGGCCTCTCCTCGAGGTCCCCGATCTCCATGAGCGCCAGCGTCTCGATCATGGTCTCGGCGCCCAGCTCGCTCAGCCGGACGGTCAGATCCGTAGCCGTCTCGCCGGGCAGGATCGGCTCGGTGACCTGCCGGAGGATCGGACCGGCGTCCAGCTCCTCGGTCATCCGCATGGTCGTGACCCCCGTCACGTCGTATCCCCGGATGATCGCCCAGTTGATGGGCGCGGCGCCCCGCAGCTTCGGCAGCAGCGACGGGTGCAGGTTCACCGACCCGCGCTCGGGCGCATCCAGAAGCGCCCGGCTCAGGATCTGGCCGTACGCGACGACCACATTCAGCTCCGGCTCCAGCGCCTCCAGCTCCGCCACGAACCCGGGCGACCGGGCCTTCTCCGGCTGCAGGATGGCGAGGCCCTCCGCTTCGGCGAACTCCTTCACCGCCGACGGCGCGAGCGACTGACCCCGCCCCTGCGGCCGGTCCGGCTGCGTGACCACCGCGATCACGTCGTGACCCTCGCCCAGCAGCGCGCCCAGTGTCGGGAGCGCGAACTCGGGCGTGCCCCAGAACACGACGCGCATCAGCCCACGTTCCCGCTGGGCTGCTCCGCCTGCAGCTTCTGCCACTTGTTCATGAGCATCTTCCGCTTCAGCGGGCTCAGCCGGTCCACGAAGAGGACGCCATCGAGGTGGTCGATCTCGTGGAGCAGGACCCGGGCGTGGAGCCCATCGGCCTCGAGCCGGACCGTCTCTCCATCCAGGTCCTCGGCCTCGACCACCACCTCGGCCTTCCGCTCCACGACGTCCCTGAGCCCCGGCATGCTCAGGCACCCCTCCTCCGCCCGGTCGGTGACGTCGCTCGCCTCCACCACCCGAGGGTTCACCAGTGCCCGGGGCTTCACGCCCTCCTCCCGCGGGTCGACCACGATCAGCCGCTTCGTGATCCCGACCTGCGGGGCCGCGAGCCCGACACCATCGGCTTCGTACATGGTATCGAACATGTCCTTGGCCAGGCGACGCAGCTCGTCGTCGATCGCCCCGACCTCGACACACTCCTCCCGGAGCACCGGGTCGCCCATCAGCTTGATGTCCAGTAGCGCCATCTCGATTCCTGCTGCTTCCGCCTTCGAATACCGATTGGAATTGAGAGCTGAGAACTAAGAACTAAGAGCTATGTCCCCGCCATCTCAGGTCTCGGATCTCAACTCTCCTCTTCCTTCCCGAACACCTGGGCGATCTTCCCCCGGGCCACCTCGATCCGGGTGTCGTCCGCGGTCTTGACCGTCACCCGATCCTCCTTCAGGTGGATGACCTCGCCGACGATCCCGCCGTCGGTCATGACGTCGTCCCCCTTCTTCAACCCCTCAACCAGCTCCTGGTGCCGCTCCTGCGCCTTCTTCTGCGGCCGGATCAGGAGGAAATAGAAGATGGCGATGATCGCCGTCCACATCAGGATCATGGGTATGAGCGAGCCCTGCCCGCCCTCGGGCGATGCCACCAGCAGCAGTGTGTTGAACATCAATCCGTCCTCTCTTTCGCTTCGGCCCTCGCGGCACGGTACCGCGCCAGCCAGTCGTCGCTCCAGCTCTCGAACGTTCCCTCGCGAATCCGGGTCCGGGCCCGCTCCGCGAGCCGCACCAGGAACCGGATATTATGCACGCTCAGCAGCCTGAGCCCCAGTACCTCACCCGCCACGAACAGGTGGCGGAGGTAGGCCCGGCTGTAGCTCCGGCACGCATAGCAGTCGCACGCCGGGTCCAGCGGTCCTTCGTCCTTCCTGTAGCGGGCCGCCTTGATATTGATCTGTCCGTCCTCCTCGATCCAGGCCGTGCCGTTCCGACCGTTGCGCGTCGGCGCGACGCAGTCGAAGAGGTCGCACCCGCGCCGGATCGATTCCAGCAGGTCGTCGGGGTAGCCGACGCCCATGAGGTACCGGGGCACGTCAGCCGGCAGCTCCGGCTCCAGCGCCTCCAGCACCTCCATCATTACCGGCTTCGGCTCGCCGACGCTCAGCCCGCCGATGGCGACGCCTGCCCAGTCCCCCATCTCACGCACCCGCCGTGCCGCGTCCGCCCGCAGGTCGGCGAATGTGGATCCCTGGAGGATCGGGAAGAGCGTCTGGTCGCCGGCGACGCCCTCGGCGACCAGCTCGTCGTGACGCTGCCTGCTCCGCTCGAGCCACCGGAGCGTCCGCTCGTGGGCCTCCTCCGCCAGCGACCGGTCGGCCTGCCCGGGCGGGCACTCGTCGAACGCCATGGCCACGTCGGAGCCCAGCGCCGCCTGGATCTCCATCACCCTCTCCGGTGTGAACAGATGCTTGGAGCCGTCGATATGGCTCTGGAAGACGACGCCGTCCTCCCGCACCTCGTTGATGTCCGCGAGGCTGAAGACCTGGTAGCCGCCCGAGTCCGTCAGGATCGGGCCGTCCCACCCCATGAACCGGTGCAGCCCGCCGAGCTCCCGGACCAGCTCGTGGCCCGGCCGCAGGAAGAGGTGGTACGTGTTCGCCAGGATCATCTCCGCGCCCGTCGCCTCGACCTCCTCCGGCGCCAGCGTCTTCACCGACGCCTGCGTTCCGACGGGCATGAACGCGGGGGTGCGGACCTCCCCGCGGGGCAGCGCAAGCACCCCGGATCGGGCCGCTCCCTCGGCTGCGATGATCTCGTATTCGGCCATGGTCCGCGCTTGGTGGTGGTGGTCGAGTTCGGAGTGGGGTGCGCGTGGCTGTCTTCGCGGCCGCCGCGCCGCGAAGCGGCAGGGGCGCCCGTCTACACCACCACCATCGCGTCCCCGTACGAGTAGAACCGGTAGCCCTCCCGGATCGCCTCGCGATAGGCCGCCATCGTCCGGTCGTAGCCAGCGAACGCCGACACCAGCATCAGCAGCGTCGACTTCGGCAGGTGGAAGTTCGTCAGCAGCCGGTCCACCGCTCGAAACGCGTACGGCGGCCGGATGAAGAGCTCGGTCCACCCGGTGCCGGGCCGGATCGTGCCGTCGTCAGCGGCGACGGACTCCAGCGTCCGCGTCACCGTCGTCCCGACGGCCCACAGGGCGCCACCGCCCTCGCGCACGGCGTTCAGCCGGTCGGCCACGGGCTCCGGCACATCGTACCACTCGGCGTGCATCTCGTGCTCCGAGAGGTCGTCGGCGTCCACGGGGCGGAACGTCCCGACGCCCACGTGCAGCGTCACGCGCTCGATTCCTACGCCCTTCGACGCCAGCCCTTCCAGCACGGCGGGCGTAAAGTGGAGCCCGGCCGTGGGGGCCGCAACCGAGCCGGTGGCCCGGGCGTACACGGTCTGGTACCGCTCCCGGTCGCCCTCATCGGCAGGCCGGTCGATGTACGGTGGGAGCGGCATCTCGCCCCAGCGGTCGATGGCCTCCCGGGCGGACAGCGCCGACTCGAGCCGGACCCTGCGGCCGCCGCCGGGGATGGAGTCCACCATGTGGACCCGGAGCGCGTCGTCGCCTGCTCCGACATTCACCACGCGACCCGGCTTCAGCTTGCTCCCCGGCCGGACCAGCGCATCCCACTCCCGCTCGTCGGCGCTCACGGGCCGCAACAGCAGGATCTCGGCCGGCGCGCCGGTGGGCTTGGCGCCCCGGAGTCGTGCGGGGAAGACGCGGGTCTCGTTGAGGACCACCACGTCGCCGGCGGGGATCAGGTCGACGATCTCCCGGAACGTCCGGTGCTCGAACGCGTCCCCGGCCGGCGGGCTCCGGTGCACGACGAGCAGCCTCGACGCATCCCGCGGCTCCACCGGCTCCTGCGCGATCCGGCCCTCGGGGAGCTCGTAGTCGTAGGCCTCCGCCCTGGACAGGTCGAGCATCACTCAGGTGGAGGAGGCGCCGGTCACGCGTCTTCGTCGCCGCCGTCGAAGAGCTGGATCTGGCCACGGCCGTCGAGGTCTGACGGGACCGCGTAGCCGAACCGCCGGAACGCCCGCTTCGTCGCGACCCGCCCCCGGGGCGTCCGCATCAGGAACCCGTTCTGGATCAGGAACGGCTCGTAGACCTCCTCGATGGTCCCGGAGTCCTCGCCGACCGCCACGGCGAGCGTGTTCAGACCGGCCGGGCCGCCCTCGAAGTTCTCGATCAGCGTCTTCAGGATCCGGGCGTCCATCTCGTCGAGCCCGTACTCGTCCACGTCCAGCATCTTGAGCGCCGCATCGGCCACCCCGCCGGTGATGACGCCATCGGCCCGGACCTGGGCGTAGTCCCGGACCCGGCGGAGCAGCCGGTTCGCGACCCGGGGCGTGCCCCGGCTCCGCTTGGCGATCTCCTCCGCGCCGTCCGCCGTGCACTCGACCTCCAGGATCTCCGCGCTCCGGACCACGATGTCCATGAGCTGGTCGGCCTCGTAGAAGTTGAGACGCTGGATGATCCCGAACCGCGCACGCATCGGCGGCGTCATGAGTCCGAACCGCGTGGTCGCGCCCACCAGCGTGAACTGCTCCACCGGCATGGTGATCGTCTGGGCCTTGGGCCCCTCGCTCAGCCGGATGTCGACCCGGTAGTCCTCCATCGCGGGATAGAGGAACTCCTCGATGATGGCACGAAGCCGATGGACCTCGTCGATGAAGAGGATGTCGCCCTCCTCGAGGTTCGTCAGGAGCCCCACCAGGTCCGCCGGCTTCTCCAGCACCGGGCCCGACGTGGTCTTCACCTGGACGCCCAGCTCCCGGGCCATGAGCATCGCGAGCGTCGTCTTGCCCAGGCCGGGCGGCCCGTGGAAGAGCGTGTGGTCCAGCGGCTCGCCCCGCTGCTTCGCCGCGTCAATGGCGATCCGCAGCGACTCCTTGACCTTCGGCTGACCGATGAACTCGGCCAGCCGTCGGGGTCGCAGGCTGAGCTCGACCTCCTGCTCCTCGTTCAGCGCTTCCGGCGTGGTGATCTCGGGTTGGCTCATATGGCGAGAACGTAATGGGGCGCCGGGGGTTTCGGCCAGTCTTCGGGGGCGGGCAGTGGGGAGGGTGGGGCTCCCGCTGCGGCGCTCTTGACCTCACGTACTCGGGTGACCGGTGGAATCGGTACTCGCGAGCCTGGTGGGTGCCGGGCATCGTCGAAGCTCGCGGGCACCGTTCGGTGAGAGAGCGCCTCGGGGAGCCCCACCCTCCGTGAATCACCCCGGCGTTGGTCGATGGCGGCGGCCATTCCATTCGCCGTGTCGGAGGTAGAAGAACCGCCAGCCGCCCTCCGTGCGAGGCCCCCGACCGAGCCGCTGCGCCAAAGGCGCCTGTTGCGAGGGCCAGAGGCCCGAGCCTGTCCGCGGAGCGGGCGTGTTGCGAGGCGCAGCCGAGCCACCCGCTGGCGCCGGCGAACATTCGCGCGCCACATTGTGTACCATCCGATGCACCTTTCTCGGAGGCATGACATGATACGCGCCACGCGAGCGATAGCGCTGCTGACCCTGACCGTCCTGGTGGTCGGTGCGTGCGGCAAGC